>CAZEGE010000059.1:4740-19708 GCA_964511765.1 uncultured Anaerolinea sp. | reverse complement strand
TCGGTAGTATTATTGCACATGTTTCAGTGCTGAAAAGAGAAAAAAATTCATTACTTATCTTGACCCTGTCAGAAAGATTAATTATCGGATCAAACAGACAATGCGCTGGATATATATTTCCCCCCACCTCGATGACGCCGTGCTGTCTGCCGGCGGCTTGATCCGCGAACAAACGCGCGCCGGCCTGCAGGTTGAAATCTGGACGATCCTGTGCGGCTTTCCGCCGCGCGAAGACCTCTCACCGTATGCCCAAGTGCTGCATCACGAATGGGGAGTCTCCTCGGCCAGCGACCTGATCCGCGCGCGCCGCGAGGAAGACCGCAAGGCCTGCCAGATCGTCGGCGCAACGCCCGTCTATTTCGATTACCTTGATTGTATTTACCGCCGTGCGGAAAACGGCGACTGGCTGTATGGATACATCTATGTCCCACCGCATGAGGACGAAGCGGATTTTCCCGCTCGCATGGCAGAATCCATCTCCGCCCGCCTCCAATCGACCGATCAACTGGTCTGCCAGCTTGGGCTTGGTTCACACGTAGACCATGTCCTCGTCCGCCGCGCAGTGGATTTGCTCGGGCGCCCTGTGCTTTATTACGCGGACGTGCCCTACCTGTTTAAATCGCCCGAGGAACTTGCTCCGCACACGGCTGGGATGAAGTCCAATGTGTATGCGGTGGGTGAAGCAGGCCTAAAGTCCTGGGTGGAGGCGGTGGATGCGCACGCCTCCCAGATCAGCAGTTTGTTCGAAAGTCAGGCTGCAATGCGCGAGCAAATCCGTCAATATTGGCTTGAAAATGGCGGAATCCGCCTGTGGTTTCCTGCCTAGACAAATTTTGTCGTACTTTTGGGTCTTGAATCTCGTTTTGAATCATGATATAGTAAGCGCAACTTTCCGGACTATTCCACCGGAAATTTTTAATCACTTGCATCTCTGATCCAGAGATGCAAAATTCATTAGCAGGACAATATCATGCCCACCAATTTCCTTACCAAAGAGGGTTTTCAGAAGCTTCAAGAGGAACTGGATCACCTACGCACCGCCAAACGAATGGAAGTTGCCGCGCGATTGCACGAGGCAATGGAAGGCGGAGAACTGATCGAGAACGCTGAATATGAAGCCGCCAAGAACGAGCAGGCTTTTGTGGAAGGCCGCATCCAGGAGTTGGACCTGTTGCTTGCCACCGCCCAAATTATCGAAGATAACGGCAAGGGTAAAAAAGGCGATGCCATCCAGGTCGGCTCGAAAGTCACCATCAAAGAGGGTAACTTTGAGGCTGAGACCTTTAACATCGTAGGCGCTGCGGAAGCCAACCCTCGAGAGGGCAAGATCTCCAATGAGTCGCCCATTGGCAAGGCCATTTTGGGCCACAAAGTGGGCGACATCGTCAAGGTGGAAACCCCCGGCGGCACCTATAATGTAAAGATCATTAAAGTCGGCTGAAAAAACAGGACGCGTAACCATCTGCCCTGCGTACCTGTATTTTGGGTTGCGGGGCTTCTTTTTTTATTTACCTCATCAGATGTTCTTTCCAACCGGAGAGAATCAATCAGTGAGGGTTTGGAAACTCGATCATACAGAAAGAACAAATCATCATGGCAGAATATTCATCGCTTGAAAAAATCCGTTTGCAGAAATTGGAAGACCTGCACGCTGCGGGCGTGGAAGCCTATCCCACCCGCGCCGCGCGCACGCATACCAGCGCGCAGGCCATTGCCGAGTTTGAAGCGGCTGAAGCGGAAAACCGTGAAGTGAAAGCCACGCTTGCCGGACGCATCCGCGCTCTGCGTACCAAGGGCAAGGTCACATTCGTGCATATCGAGGACGGCGCCGGCAAGGTGCAATTGTTCTTCCGCATCAATGAATTGGAAGCCCGCTTTGAATTTTTCAACAGGATGTTCGACCTGGGCGATTTCATCGAAGCGAGCGGGGTGATGTTCCGCACCAGGAGCGGGGAAGTGACGCTGCATGTCCACGACTATAAACTGCTCGCCAAATCCATAACGCCTCTCCCCGCTGACAAGGATGTGACGAAAGAGGACGGTACAGTTGTGCGCTATGCCACGCTTGAGTCGCCCGAATTGCGCGCCCGCCAGCGCTATGCAGACCTGGCCGTCAACCCCGAGGTCCGCGAGACCTTCCGCAAACGCGCGGCGTTGATCAAAGCCTTGCGGACTTTCCTTGATGAGCACGACTTCCTTGAAGTGGAAACGCCCATCCTGCAGCCGTTATACGGCGGCGCGGCGGCCCGTCCGTTTGTGACTCATCACAACGAACTCGAACAGGATATGTACCTGCGTATTTCCTTCGAGTTATATCTCAAGCGTTTGCTGGTGGGTAATCTGGAACGCGTCTATGAAATCGGCCGCGACTTCCGCAATGAAGGCGTCTCTTTCAAGCATAATCCCGAGTTCACACAGCTCGAGTTTTATTGGGCCTATGCGGATTATCTGCAGGTGATGGAATTGACCGAGCAAATGGTGGCGTACGCCGCCGAAAAGGTGAGGGGCTCCACCAGGATCAAGTACGGCCAGCATGAATTGGAATTCAAACCGCCCTGGAAACGGGTTGAAATGCGGCAGGGCATTCTCGAGACCAGCGGCATTGACATTGCCGAATACAAAACCGCCGCAGCCCTGCTCACAGCGATTAAGGAGAAGCAGCCCAAGGCGGCGCCTGATCCCAAGTCCACGCGCGGCAAGTTGATCGACTACCTGCTTAGCGAGTTCCTTGAGCCGACCCTCATCCAACCGACTTTCCTCTACAACTATCCACGTGATATTTCTCCCCTGGCAAAATCCCTGCCCGGCGACCCCCTAACCGTGGAACGCTTTGAAGGGTACGTGGCTGGCTTTGAATTATGCAATGCCTTCACCGAGTTGAACGATCCGCTCGATCAGGAGCAGCGCTTCCTTGAAATGGGACGCGATTACGCCGCGGATGATGCGGAAAAGCATCCGCTGGACGAGGATTACCTGCGCGCCATGCGTTACGGCATGCCTCCCAATGGCGGCTTCGGCATGGGCGTGGATCGCCTCGCGATGGTATTGACGGATAAGCACTCCATCCGTGAGGTATTATTATTCCCGGCCCTTCGCAAGGAGGAGTGACCAGCCGTATAAGCAGGGATCGCTTGCATGAGGTCCGCTCCGTCGCTGACGCGGCAGTCGATTGTAAGTCGGACTGTCAGTCCGACCTACATAATTTACAACAGCATCCTGACGGGGTTTTCCAGGAAGCCCGCCAGAATTTGCATGAACTGAGCCGCCTCCGCTCCGTCGCTGACGCGGTGGTCAACGGAGATGGTGGCTTTCATGCGCCAGCCTGCTTTGATCTGTCCGTTCTCGACCACTGGCACTTCCCTTGCAGAACTGATCGCCAATATCCCGGCCTCGGGTGGATTGATGATGGCGATGAAGTCTTCCACGTCGTACATGCCCAGGTTCGAGGTGGAGAAGGTCGAACCATCCACATCCTCAGGTTTGACCTTGCCTTCACGGGCACGGGCGGCCATGGCTTTGACTTCAGCGGAGATTTGGGGCAGCGTCTTTTGGTCGGTGTCTCTGACCACGACGGTCATCAAGCCGCCTGGGACGGTGACCGCTACGCCAACATTGACATGACCGAACTGCACGATCTTATCGCCGTTGAGGGTGGCGTTCAGGTTGGGGAATTGACGCAGAGATAAGGCCACGCCTTTGAGAACAAAGTCATTGACCGAGATTTTTTCGTTTTCTGGAACAAAGGAATTGATCTGCCTGCGCGCATCCATCAACGCGTCCATTTTGAATTCGTGGGTCACATAGAAATGCGGGATGGTGGCCTTGGATTCAACAAGCCTGCGGCCGATGGCCTGGCGGAGTTTTGAGGTTTGGATTACTCGATCTTCGGTTGATGCTTGGTAGTTGGGGGTTGATACCTTTGAAGCCTGACTACTGCCAAATGGTGACTGTCCACCGGAAAGTGCGGCTTCGATATCCTTGCGGACAATGCGTCCACCGGGGCCGCTGCCTTGCACCTTGGATAGATCCACTTTACGGTCGCGGGCAATCTTCTTTGCAAGAGGGCTCGCTTTGACGGAATCAGTTGTCAGCGGAACAGAGACTTGTTGAGCAGGAGCAGGCTTGCCCTGAGTTTGATCGAAGGGTGTCGGTGTGGATTGAGGCGCAGACTCTTCACCTGCCTTCTGCTTTGCGCCTTCTGCTGCTGGCAGATCCACTTTTTCACCAGCGGCTCCCACAACTGCAATCGGTGCATTGACAGGTACGATGCTTCCCTGATTCACGATAAGCTGCAGGATCACGCCGCTCGCGGATGATTCAACTTCGACGGTGGCCTTGTCGGTTTCGATCTCGGCCAGCACCTCGCCTTTGTTGATATTTTCGCCGACTTCCTTCACCCAACGGACGAGCAGGCCTTCGGCCATATCGAAACCAAGTTTGGGCATGGAAATTATTTCAGCCATTATTTCAAGACCTCCTTTGCCGCCGCGACGATATCCGCGACTTGTGGAAGCGCGGCTTGTTCGAGGGTGCGGTTGTAGGGCAGAGGCACCTCTTTTTGCGCGACGCGCATGATGGGCGCATCGACATAATCAAAGGCTCCTTCGTAAATGCGGCTGACAATTTCAGAGCCGACGCCGTAGGATTTCCAACCTTCTTCAACGACAACTGCGCGATTTGTTTTCTTGAACGACTCAAGCACGGGTTCCATATCGAGCGGGCGCAGGGTACGAAGGTCAACGATTTCGGCTTCGATGCCTTCTTTCGATAATTCTTCGGCAGCCTTCATGGATAATTCCAGGCCTTTGCAATACGTGACGATGGTGACATCCTTACCCGCGCGCTGCACCTTGGATTTTCCGATCGGGATGAGATATTCGTCCTCAGGTACTTCGCCGCGCACCTGATACATGGTGGCATGTTCGATGAAAAGCACCGGGTCATTCGAACGGATGGCTGATTTGAGCAATCCTTTGGCGTCTGCCGGCGTCCCGGGGCTGACGACCTTGAGACCGGGGAAATGCGCGAAGATTGCGTCAGGGGTCTGTGAGTGGGTTGCGCCGAGCTGGCGTCCGCCGCCGCCGACGGCGCGGATGACCATTGGCAGGGTGAACTGTCCGCCAAACATGTAATGAAGTTTCGCCGCCTGATTGACGATGTAATCCATCGCAGAGAAAGCAAAGTTAATGGTCATCAGTTCGGCAATGGGACGTTGACCCACCATGGCCGCGCCAATCGCGCCGCCGATAATTGCATTTTCCGAAATCGGTGTGTCTTTAACACGCGCCGCGCCGTATTTATCATAAAAGCCTTTGGTGACGGCATACGTGCCGCCCCACACGCCCACTTCCTCTCCCATAATAAAAACAGCCGGGTCGCGGTCCATTTCTTCCATCAAAGCTTGCGAGATCGCCTCGCGCATAGTGATTTTTGCCATGTGTTCCTTTACCACGAAGTGTCACTAAGGGCACAAAGGAAAACCTTTGTGACGCTTCGTGTCCTTAGTGGTTCCTTAATCCGCGTAAATATTCGAATATAACTCTTCCATTGCAGGTTCAGGGGAAGCCTCGGCGAATTCAACCGCCTTTGCCACTTCCTCTTCCACGCGTGCCTCGATCTCGTTCAAGGCTTTGCGGGTGGCGATCTTCTTATCCAACAATTGTTTATTGAATATTCCGATCGGGTCGTTTTCCTGCCACTTCTTCACTTCTTCCTGTTTGCGGTAACGTTCAGGGTCTCCCATGGAATGTCCACGGAAACGGTAGGTGTCTATTTCAAGGAAGTATGGCTGGCTGTTTTTGCGCACATAGTCTATTGCTGTACCGGCGGCTTCGTAGACCTTCATCACATCCATGCCATCCACCTGGCTGCTCTTCATGCCATAGCCTTCGGCTTTCTGGATCATTTCCGAAACAGCCGAAGCGCGGTTAACGGCGGTGCCCATCCCATATTGATTGTTTTCACAGACCCACAGTACGCGCAGCCCCCAGGTTTTTGCCAAATTCAAGGCTTCATGGAAATAACCGATATTGGTCGCGCCATCGCCAAACATACAAATGGTAATGTTGTCATTGCCTGCGTACTGGTCACCGATCGCAAATCCAGCGGCAATCGGGAGATGACCACCCACGATGGCATGTCCACCCCACATATTCTTGGAGGTATCCGCCATGTGCATCGAGCCGCCCCTGCCTTTGGACGTGCCCGTTGCCTTGCCCAGCAATTCCGCCATGACTTCATTTGCAGAAATGCCGCAATTCAAAGCCACGCCATGGTCACGATACGCGGTGATCACACGGTCACGCGGCTCACGCGCCGCGATCAAACCTGTGCTAACGGCTTCCTGCCCGATATATAGGTGCATGAATCCGCCGATCTTGCCTTGCTGATACAGTTCCGCACCGCGTTCTTCGAGGCGACGGATCAAAACCATCTGGTAATACAAATCTAATTGTTGTTCTTTCTTCATTATTTACTCCGCTAAAAGACTGCAAAAAATAACACCAGAGCATCTCTGGCGTTCTGCTTATTTGGCAAACACGGCATTATATCAGAGAATTTTAGTCCGTTTTTTGATCTGAGAGGTTTTAATGTGTATAAAAGGATTGAATACCAAGCTTGTATGTGCTATAAATATACTAGAACCTGTCTCAATAATACCATGTCACTCTGAGAGTGCGGTTGTTGCGACCGAAGAGTCCCTTATTTTTGGCGATAGAGACCCTGCGCAACGTTCAGGTTGACATTTTTGAGATGACTGCCAATTCGCCAGATCAATTAATTATTATCTCAAGGAGAATGATCATGAATCTTAAACTCACCCGGCCCAAGGAAATTACTTTCTGGATTTCCGTCGTTTTAGGTTTGCTCGCTTTATTCAGCAAACTTGGCACTTTTACTCTGCTCCCGATCGAAGCCTTTTGGCTTTTATTCATCGGCTTTGCTTTACTGGTGATCGCCATTTTGGTCAAAGATCTCTAAAAATTATCCACTGGCGGATTATTAACTCCCTGTGGCAACGCAGGGGGTTTCTTTATTAAGATACAATAAAAATATGAACTGGCTCACTGGCGGAACTCAAGGAGAAGCAAAAAGGCTCATAGCCCAACTTGCGGATGGGGAGAAACGTGAGGCCGCCGCGCGGGAATTGATCAATTTGGGGGCGGATGCCGTGCCGGCATTGATCGATGCGCTTCAGACTCAAGACTCGAACCTGCTTCCGGTCTACGAGCAGATTCTCGCCCGAATCCCCACCGCTTCGCCGCATCTGATAAAGACTCTTGGAAGAGCGCATCCCATCCTGCGTGGACGCGCGGCTGAAATTTTTGCAATTAACAAAGATACATCTGCCGTTCCAGCCTTGGTTGAAGCATTGAATGGGGAGTATTACACCGTCCGCTCGCGCGCCGCTTTGGCGTTGGGAAATATCGGTGACGCGAATGTGATTTCCGCTTTGCTTCCTTTGCTCAAGGATCAAGAGGATGAAGTCCGCAGTGCGGCATGTACTGCCGTAGGTAAATTCTGCGATCCCTCCACCTTTGATGAAATTACAAATGTATTGCTGGATGACCCAAAGATCGAAGTGCGTCAGTCCGCCGCAAAGGCATTGGGTGAGACGAAACATCCCGCTGCGATCCCATTTTTGATGGAAGCCCTGCGAGATTCATATTGGTGGTATGAAAAAGAGCAAGCCGTACTTGTGTTATTGAATGCACTTGAGAGGATGGGTTCCGCGGTTGTCGAGCCATTGACCGAAGCGTTGGGCGATCGCGAAGGGACGGTCCGCAAATTCGCTGCGATGGTATTGGGCAATCTGCGAGACTCCCGTGCAGTGGAAAAATTGGGCATGGCAGTCTATGACTTGCACGATGAGGTCAGTCAAAGCGCAGCGGAGGCGCTCGCCAAATTTGGCGCACCGGCTGTCGGCGTGTTGAGTGAAGCGCTGTGCCATCCGGAAGCGACCGTCCGTGAGCATGCCGTCATCGGGTTGGGAAGGATTCAGGACGCACGCGTCGTGCCCTTATTGATCGGGATGTTGAATGACCCCGAGGGGATCGTGAGTAAACAAAGCATGCAATCCCTGGGAAAATTAAATGATGAACGCGCAGTTTCCGCCTTGAAA
This sequence comes from uncultured Anaerolinea sp., assembly GCA_964511765.1. Taxonomy (GTDB): domain Bacteria; phylum Chloroflexota; class Anaerolineae; order Anaerolineales; family Villigracilaceae; genus Villigracilis. Next base: position 11,586 of record CAZEGE010000059.1, on the reverse strand, counting down.
GAGATTGCCTCCAATCGTGCGGACAGGGAAATGTCCGCGCTGGCGAAGCAGATTTTGGAAACCTTTAAATAGATTCGTATCTATTGGTTTTCCCATGTGTTGTACCGGGAAACTTATTTTTTAGAAGGAGAAAAATGGACATCTTTTTATTGGTACTACGCCTTGTTCACATCCTGGCCGGGGTGTTTTGGGTGGGTGGGGCCTTGATCATGGGTTTCTTTATAGGTCCTTCCATTGGGGCAACTGCACAAGCCGGCAAACAATTTGCAGGTCACCTCATGCTTCGGACGCGCCTGGTCACAGCAATGACCAATGCGGCCATATTAACCGTCCTGGCAGGAGGAATTCTTTACTGGAGAGACTCCCAGGGATTGACGTCCATGTGGATGCATGCAGGCTCTGGGATTGGGTATGCCATCGGAGGAGTTGCAGGTTTGATCGGTTCCATCTTTGGCATCGCCTTTGGTCGATTCAATCGAAGGATGGCGTTGATTGGAGCAGAGATCAAAGGCGGGGAACCCACGCCTGAACAACTTGCGCTATTGCAGGATATTCAAAAAAAGATCAAGATGGTTTCCCCCATTCATCTTGGCTCAATCATGCTTGCTTTGCTGTTAATGGCCATCGCGCGCTACTTGATTTTCTAGGTTGCTTAATTAACTCGGATTTCCACTTTATTCAAATTGCGCCGCAGAGTCACGGAGAGCGGGGAGAAATTCCATAATAACTCTGTGTCTCAGCGGTTCAAAGCGGATGAGTTAAGTTGCCTCCCCTGAAAGTGACCACCCGGATTAATTAATTTCAAGCAATTGGGCTATTGCGGGGGCGATGCCTGTCAGGTCGTGGATGTCTTTTTTGAATTCACGCCTAATATCCCTATCCCCAAATAATAAAAGCGGCACCTGAGCGGCAGTATGCCTGCGCGTGGAGAGATCTTCCATATTACCGTGATCGGAGGTGAGCAGGATCAGGCCATCTTCGATTTGCCAGTTTGCGAGCAGACCTTTCAGCACGCTGTCAAATATTTCAAGTTGTTGAACTGCCCAGGGCATATCCTGTTTGTGACCGGCGTAGTCGCTTGCCCAGTATTCGAAGAAGGAGAAATCATATCCCTGTGCAAGTTCGGCAAGTTTTCCGCCTGCTGGTTCAGGTTCGAATAATGGCGCGTCCGTAAAACCGAGGAATTCATGCCAGCCGCTGCCTGTGAAATCGGCTGAAAGAGCATTGCCTGAGTAATAATCCCTGTCTGTGAAAAGGGACCTGCCGGAATTTGTCAACGCGAGCGGGATCGATGAATATAGCCGCTTGCCTGAGTCGATTCCATCGAAGTAGCGTGGGGGATAGGCATTGAGCAAGGCTGTCTTCTTGTCCGCTTTTACGGTTTTGGAAAACAGGGTTTTTCCATCCAAATATTGGGCCACCTCGGGATTGGGTTTGGGTCCGTAGTGATAGCCAATTTCAGCAGGGATGTTGATTCCTGTCAACAATACCGCCTGCCCGGTTGCGGATTGAGGCAGGCCTTTTACGCCGAGGTTCGGGTCTACTGCAAGCAATGAAACTAGCTCGTTTTCATAGGGTGCGGCGCTTATTGTCAATTTATTGCCGCCCAGCAAAGATTGAAGATGGGGCATCTTCGCCCGCGCGAAGGGATTTATTTCCGGGTTGTCTTCGCCGAGTCCGACGCCGTCGAGAAATAGAAAGAGGATTTTCATGGGGGAATGGTTGAAACTATTGCTTTTGGAATAAAAACCAGGCCGAGGGGCGTTCATGTTTATCGAAGCCGTCTTTACGGGAGAGCAGGGTCATGCCGCAGGTTGAGACCAGGTTAATATCCGCCTCGGCAAGCCCGGGACCGGAGAGATGCGGGTCTGGTTTGAAGAATCCGTACATCAGCCAGAATCCTCTCGGGGCGAGGATGCGGGTCAATTGAGTCAGATAATCCTGCTTGTTTTCGATGCCGTGAAAACAGCCCATGTCCAGCGCGAGTTCGAATTGGCCTGAGATATTTTTCATTTGCGTGGCGTCATCCACAAAGACTTCGGCCTGGTGGCCTGCTTGTTTTATTTTTCGTCTTGCGATCTGTATGGCACGGGCTGCGAAATCAAAACCTGTGACCTGCCAGCCCGCGTTTGCGAGCGTGATGATATTTGTGCCGGTACCACAGCCAATATCGATGGCGCGGCCGGCTTTGTTGTGCGCGATAAATTCATAAAGCTCGGGCGGGGTAATGCCGCTGTCCCATGGCGCTTTGCCAAAGTAGGAGAGGTTGAATTTTATGCGGCGGAGGATTTTCATTTGAGTGACTCGCGTTTTTTTGAGGATTGAATTCATCGATCATGCGCCGGAATTTGGTGCGTTTGCATCGAAGAAAATAAAGTCGGAGTGAATTCAAAGTTATACACAGGGCGGGTTGCATGCCGATCTCTTTTTGTCTGTTAAGACGGATGATATGAATTCTTTAGAAATTACGGGTAAATATCACTACTCTTGTTTTGTAATCAACGCGACTTTCTGTAAATGTCATGTTTTATCTGTGACGCATCACACTTTGACAATTCAATTGAGTTCTTTTACAATCGTGCAATCGACTCCATATCCCACATCTTATAGGAAGGGCTTTTTTCCGATGAAAGAGTATACCACCGAGTTTCTTCGCAACGTTGCGCTGGTTTCGCATGGGGGCGCGGGCAAAACGATGTTGGCGGAGGCTTTTCTTCATGCGACAGGGGCAACGACCCGCCTCGGCAAGGTTGAGGACGGGACGACGGTTTCGGATTATGATGATGAGGAACACCGTCGAAATGTTTCCATCTATTCAAGCGTACTTCCTATAGAACACCGCGATCACAAGATAAATGTGATTGATACGCCTGGCTACACTGATTTTATAGGCGAGATGATTTCCGCCTTGAGCGTCGCTGATGGCGCGATTATTCTAGTGGATGCGGTTTCGGGCATCGAGGTTGGCACTGAACTTGCATGGCGCCAGGCGGACGAGTTCAAATTACCGCGATTTATTGTCATCAACAAGATGGACCGCGATAATGCTGATTTTGAAAAAACCTATGAAGCAATAGAAGAATTTGTGCGCGCGCGCGGAAAACGCGCCATTAAAGTTCATTTGCCCCTCGGCGAAAAACAGGATTTCAAAGGCGTGGTGGATATTATCGGCATGAAGTCCTACATCGGTGATGGAAAGACCACCGCCGAAATCCCTGCTGAGTTAAAAGAAGCCGCGGAAAAAGCTCACTTTGTACTGGTGGAAGCCGCGGCAGAGGGCGAAGACGAGTTGATGGAAAAATATCTAGAGAACGGTTCCCTCACCGACGCGGAGATGGTACGCGGACTGGAGGATGTCGTCTATGCCGGAGAATTCGTGCCTGTGTTCTGCGCTGCGGGCGGACATGAAGTAGGTGCGATTGCCCTGCTCAATGACATCATTGACCTGCTGCCTTCCCCGTTGCAGGCTCCCAAGCGTGTGGCACAGGGGAATGGCGGCGACGAGGAATTAAAACCATCAGACACCGAGCCTTTGGCCGCGTATGTATGGAAGACTACCGCCGATCCATTTGTCGGCAAGGTGACATATTTTCGCGTGTTCTCGGGCGCCATTCAGGCTGATGGACATATCTGGAATCAAAGCAAAAACGCGGATGAACGGGTATCTGGTTTGCATTTCCAACGCGGCAAGGAAGCGATTGCTGTAAAGTTGGTCCATGCTGGCGATATTGCGGCGGTATCCAAATTGAACTCAACCGCCACCGGCGACACATTCTGTGACAAGGGACATCCGCTCATCATCGAAAAGCCGAAATTCCCCGCCGCGTTGTATCGTGTGGCGATCACCCCGAAGAGCCAGGCAGATGCCGCAAAAATTTCCCCAACGTTGACCCGTCTGTGCGAAGAGGACGTAACCCTCCTGTGGGAAAACGACCCCATCACTCACGAGACAGTTTTGAAGGGGCTGGGCGACCAGCACATTGATGTGGCGCTGCACCGCGCTCAGGCTAAATTCCAGGTGGGTCTTGTAACCCATGAGCCGCGCGTTCCCTATCGCGAAGGAATCACGCGCAAAGCCAGCGGTCAATACCGACACAAAAAGCAAAGCGGCGGCTCGGGCCAATTTGGCGAAGTGCATCTTCGCATTGAACCCCTGCCTACGGCTGACTTTGAATTCACAGATGAACTCGTGGGTATGAACCTTTCGAAATCCTACCTGCCTCCCATCGAAAAGGGCATTAAGGCGACGATGGAACGCGGCGCGTTTGCGGGCTACCCAATGAGCAATGTCAAAGTAATCGTGTTTGACGGCAAGGAACATGAAGTGGACTCGAAACCGGTAGCATTTGAAATTGCAGGACGTGAAGCCTTCAAACTTGCGGTAAACGATGCTGGCCCGGTCTTGTTTGAGCCGATTATGAACATACGCGTGACTGTTCCGGATGCAAATATGGGTGACGTGATGAGCGACCTCAACACACGCCGCGGCCGCGTCCAGGGGACGGATTCAGAATACGGCAACACCGTCATTGTGGCGCATGCGCCGCTGGCTGAGTTGCTGCGCTACACCACACAACTCCGTTCCATCACTGGCGGCCGCGGCTACTTTACGATGGAATTTGACCACTACGATACCGTTCCAACTCATATTACAGGCCCGATCATCGAAGCGCATAAGAAGGAAATGGAAGCGAAGAAGGAAGAGTAAATAGAGTAGTGAGAAATAAGCAGGAAGTGACAAGTTCCGCTGCATGGCAGCGGAACTTGTTTATATGTATACCTGCCTGGATTATCCTTCGGTGAGAATAAGATATCTTCTACAGGTATTTTCGTCTACAGGCGCAAGCTGCTGATCTTCATTAAAACTGCTTTGGATTTTTTTGTACAATCCCAAAGCACGAAGCCATCTCTTGATTGGGGATTTTCCAGCCAGAGCCGGCTCACATGAAGTAAAATAATGATATGCCTACCGTACATTTCCCCGCCTTGATGAAATCCTATGTGGATAACCAAAGTGAGTTTTCAGCGAATGGTTCGACGATCGCCGAACTGTTGGAGGATGTCCTTGCGCGTTATCCTGTGCTTAAGCCGCATTTATTTGATGCGAAAGGCGAACTTCGCAGGCATTTCAATATTTTTGTGAACGGCGTTCACCTGCGCGAGCTTGATGGGATGGGAACAATTTTGAGGGAAGAGGACAAGGTTATATTGATGGCGAGTGCGGCAGGCGGTTAATTTGTATCTTGACATATTGGGTAAGATACGTAAAATAGGGGGTATCTAAATGGAAACCCATGAAAATATTTAACTATTGCTTGTGTCTATCGCGGGGCTCGTAGCAACCACCTGAGATAGACCCTCCGCAGTCAACGGATCATCAGACGGTTGGACGACCCCCGCTTGCAAAATTTTTTGCATAGTGTGGCGTTTGTTCGCCGTCTTTTTGTTTACCCGTTGACTGTTTTGATTTAAGGATGATATGACTTTGCTGGATTTTAGATTGACAGAATCAAAATCAATTCCCCTTGATGGGCTTCCCGCTCATGTGGGGAATACGCCTTTACTTCCGCTTCGCAGACTGGGCCTCGGCCTGTCTCCACAGGTCAAGGTATTCGCCAAGGCTGAATGGTTTAACCCCGGCGGCTCTGTCAAAGACAGACCGGCGCTGAACATTATTCAAAATGCGCTTATTAATGGCGACCTGGGCCATGGCAAGCGCTTGTTGGATTCCACCTCCGGAAACATGGGAATTTCATACGCCACTTTCGGCGCAGCCCTGGGGATTCCCGTCACGCTTGCATTGCCGGCCAACGCCAGCCCCGAACGCATCTCCATTCTCAAAGCGCTGGGCGCGGAGTTGATCCTTACCGATCCGCTGGAAGGCTCGGATGGTGCGATCCTGATGGCGCGTAAATTGGCTGCCGAAAAACCGGATTTGTACTGGTACGCCAATCAATACAATAACCTTGCAAATTGGCAGGCGCATTATCTATCCACGGGGCCTGAGATCGTCGCGCAAACGGATGGGCGGGTGACTCATTTCATCGCCGGTCTTGGCACCTCTGGAACCCTGATGGGGACGGGACGTTATCTGTGTGAGCGATTGCCAAATGTGAAAATTCTGGCCTTCCAACCCGATGCAGCTTTCCATGGACTCGAAGGCCTCAAACACATGCCCAGTGCGATCAAGCCCGGGATTTATGATGAGTCACTTGCGGGCACTCCGCTTGAGGTCAGGACCGAAGCGGCGCATGAGATGGTGGGCCGTTTGGCGCGGGAGGAAGGTCTCTTTGTTGGCATCTCCTCCGGTGCGGCGGCTGTCGCAGCGCTCGAAATTGCGAGTCGGCTGGATGAAGGAGTCGTGGTCACCTTGTTCCCGGATGCAGGCTATAAATATTTGAGCGACAAATCCCTCTGGGAGGGTAAGTAATGCTGACGGTTTCAAATGATTTGATCGGTCAGATCAATGCGCATGTTGAGGAAGCCTACCCTGAAGAGGGGGCAGGTTTTTTGATCGGTGTCGAAGGCGAAGTGAAACAGGTTTTGTGTCTGCCGAATGCGCGTGAGGATGAGGCGCGGCACAATCGTTTCTTGTTCACGCCCGAAGATTATCTCAAGGCCGAAGTCAAAGCAGACAGCCTTGGCTTGAACCTGATCGGCGTGTTTCATTCCCACCCGGATTGCCCCAACCTGCCCTCTGAATATGACCGTGAATGGGCGCAGCCGTTTTTCTCCTACATCATCACGCGTGTGGATCAGGGCAAAGCGGTCAACCACCGCTCATGGCGCCTGGCGGAAGATCGTTCGAAGTACGAGGAAGAAGAAATTTCAATTCAATAATTACTC
>CAZEGE010000059.1:0-4640 GCA_964511765.1 uncultured Anaerolinea sp. | reverse complement strand
CAGGTGGTTTCGATACGGCGGACGAGCGCCGCCTACTCAACCACCAGATATAAAACAGGACATTAATATGACATCGCAAACTTTACAAAAAGTGGATCACTCTGCTCTAAAGACAAACCAACTGTTCATCATCTTTATCAGTATATTGGCGTTCATTTTGAACCGGCCGGTTCTCGCGGCTTTGGTCGCTCTGGTAATGGGAATCGGCGCGGTTTTGAAAACTCCAGGCTTTGGTTTCATTTATAAATCCATCCTCAAACCGCGCGGGTGGATGAAGCCGGATGTCCTGGATGACAACCCTGAGCCGCATCGTTTTTCACAGATCGTTGGCTTCGTGTTTTTGACCGCCGGCTCGATTGCATTATTTCTCGGTCTACCCGTTTTGGGCTGGACACTCGTTTGGATCGTGATTGCCCTTGCTGCCCTGAATGCTTTTGGCGGTTTTTGCGTGGGGTGCGCAATGTATTACTGGCTGGCGCGACTCAATGTCCCTGGCTTTGGCAAACAGGCGCCCGCAGGGACATTCCCGGGCATGAAGCCAAAAGCAGGAGACGCTGCATGAGCACAGACATCCTGTTGCGTTTTGCTTTTACACTTGGTATTATATTTTTGGGTGTGGGTGCATATTGGCTGGCAAATCATCGCCTGCTGTTGCGCGCCAGGAGTAATGTGAATGCCCTTCTGAACCCATTGCCGAACAAACCCGTCATTGTCTATTTCACCACGCCGGATTGTGCACCGTGCAAAACCGTGCAACGCCCTGCGCTTGATACGCTGATCACTTTACTTGGCGAAAAATTGCAGGTTGTGGAGATTGACGCCACCGAACACCCTGACCTTGCGAAGACCTGGGGCGTGATGAGCGTGCCGACAACTTTCCTGCTGGATTCTCGTGGTGAGGCCCGCTACGTCAATAACGGCGTGGCTCGTGTTGAGAAGTTGATGGAACAATTCCAAACTTTGTAAAACCCCGGTGGTTGAGCAAGGTGAGCGTTTTTCTCACCCGTCCACTTGCGCCAGCAGGCAAGTGCCATGTATCGAAATATAATAAAATTTTAGGAGACAGTACATGCCCGTTTTACGAATCCCAACTCCATTGCGTGCCTACACCAATGGACAATCTGAAGTGACGGTTAATGGTTCGAACATTTCCGAGGCGCTCACAGATTTGACCGAGCAATATCCAACCATTAAACCGCATTTGTTCAACGACGGCGGTGATTTACGCCCGTTTGTGAACCTGTTTGTGGGTGAACACAATATCAAAGATTTGCAGGGAGTGAATACTCCGATCAAGGATGGCGATAAAGTGATGTTGATCCCATCCATAGCAGGCGGATGTCGTTGCGAGGACGATGTTTTTCCGTCCGAAGCAATCTCCAGCGTCGATGAGATTGCTTCGTCGCGAAGAGCAAGTGCGTTTCTCGCAATGACATGATAGGAGGAGGTTAATATGCTTCCAGAACTTAATCACGAAGAAATTTTGCGTTACTCGCGTCATTTGTTGATTCCCGAAGTGGGACTTGAAGGTCAACGTAAACTCAAGAACTCGTCCGCGTTGATCGTCGGCACAGGCGGACTTGGCTCGCCTGTTTCTATGTATCTTGCTGCCGCAGGCGTGGGCCGCATCGGACTCGTGGATTACGATGTCGTGGACTCATCTAATCTTCAGCGCCAGATCATTCACGGTACCTCCACCATCGGTAAATTGAAAGTGGATAGTGCGAAAGCCAAATTATTGGATTTGAATCCGGATATTCAAGTGGATGTCTACAATGAGCCGTACACTTCTGAAAATGCGCTGCGCATCGCGCGGGACTATGACATTATCCTCGACGGAACGGACAATTTTCCCACCCGTTATTTAACCAATGACGTGGCTGTCTTCCTCGGCAAGCCGAATGTATATGCTTCCATCTTCCGTTTTGACGGGCAGGTGAGCGTGTTCTATGCCAAAGAGGGGCCATGCTATCGCTGCCTCTTTCCCGAACCGCCGCCCCCGGGACTTGTCCCTTCGTGCGCGGAAGGCGGCGTGCTTGGTGTTCTACCTGGCACCATTGGAACCCTCCAGGCCACCGAAGCCTTGAAGGTCCTGCTTGGAATCGGCGAACCATTGATCGGTAAACTACTTTTATATAACGCGCTTGATATGTCTTTTGACTTCGTCAAACTCAAGAAGAATCCCAACTGCCGCGTCTGCGGACCGAAGGCCGACATCAAGGAATTGATCGACTACGAAGAATTCTGCGGCGTTCCCAGCCACGACCATGAAGAGGGTTCCGCAGGCGCAGGCCTGGATATCACCGCCAAAGAACTTGCAGAACGCGTGAAAACCAATCACTTCAAGTTGTTGGATGTGCGTGAACCGCACGAGTTGGAAATCTCCGCCCTGCCGAATGCGGTTAATATTCCGCTTGGTCAACTGGCTGGACGCCTTGCCGAGTTGAACAGCGCCGATGAGATGGTTGTCTTCTGCAAGGCAGGGACACGTTCCGCCCGCGCATTGGAATTACTGTCGAGTGCGGGTTTCAAGAAGGTCAAGAACCTCAAAGGCGGGATCAATGCCTGGGCGAAGGATGTGGATCCGAATTTGCCGGTGTATTAGTCATATCGTTCCCTGATGGGGACGATGTGCGAGAGCGGTGCTCTTCCCGGCGACATCGTACCCGAATGGGTAAGCAATCTCCTAGCTGATGAAAGAAGAAAGAGGAAATAAAAGCTCCCGCTGATTAATTCTACGGGAGTTTTTATTTCATATATTCATCAAGAGATATTGCCATCCCTGGAAAGTTTTTGACGATTTGCTTGTCCCCGGTAATTAACTTGCATCCAATTTCCTGCGCAAGTGCAACAAACTCACAATCATAAGCGGATGATGTGCTGTTGGCCGAAAGCGATAGGATTAAGTCGTTGGAAGGAGATATGTCCTTTTTGTTCATGGTGATGAACGCCTCATGCATGAGACGTTGTGCTACTTCCAGTGTAAGCACGTTATGCCTGACATAATTGATCAGGATATTGCGGAATTCACTCCTCCAGAGGGGAGGGGCAATCCAATGAGAGTCTTTTCTTAGCAGGTTTATTGCCTGTTGGGTAAGTTCACCATCAATATGCAGGTAGGCGATAATATTTGTATCGATGACGATCATTCCCGTCCCTCTTTTTTCCATTTCGTCAATTCTTCATTTGTGATGACATAATGGGCAGTTAACTCGCGGATTTTTTTCGTCCGTTCGAGGGTCGTTTTTACGTCAAGCGCAGGAATGGACAGCGCTTTTTCGATAATGGAAATTACTTCGCCATTTATACTGCGGTGATTGACTTTCGCCTGGGTTTTGATTCTCTCGTAAATTTCCTCGGGAATATTCTTTATTGTGATATTAACCATATTTACCTCGTGCTTCCATTTTGGAACCATTATGAAACTATTGATTTATTTTGTCAAGACATGTTTTTTTTCGAGACTTTCCGTATCTGATACTGACAGATCAACCGGTTTTCCTTTGTACTCGTTTTTGTTCTGCGTGGTAATATGGGTAAAAAATTCCCAACCAAGGAGAGAGAATGGCAGGCTTGCCCGAATCAAAAGAGAGAAGAGTCTTTAATAATGTGCTCGGCGCGATGGGGAATACGCCGCTTGTCAGACTCGAACGGATTGGGCGCGACCTGCCCGTTCCGCTGTATGCAAAATTGGAATTTATGAATCCCGGCGGCTCGGTCAAGGATCGTGTGGGGGCTTTTATTGTTGAGGGGGCTGAGAAAAGGGGAGAACTCAAGCTCGGCGGCACCATCGTCGAAGCGACCTCCGGCAATACGGGCGTTGGCCTCGCCATTGCGGCTGCCTTGAAAGGCTATAAGACCATCTTCGTCATGCCCGACAAGATGAGCAATGAAAAGATATTATTATTGCGCGCCTATGGTGCGAAAGTGGTGATTACGCCGACGGATGCCGGTCCCGGCGACCCGCGCTCCTATTATGAAGTCGCCAAAAAATTTGCGCGCGAAGTTCCCAACGCCGTGCTTGCAAATCAATATCACAATCCGGATAACCCAAAGACGCACGAGCTGAGCACAGGCCCCGAGTTGTGGGAGCAGACTGAAGGGCGTCTGACCGATGTCATCATCGGCATTGGCACAGGCGGCACGCTCACAGGCGTGGGGCGTTATCTTAAGGCCAGGAATCCAAACATCCAAATTGTGGGTGTGGATATTGAAGGCTCGATCCTGACCGAGATTTGGCAAAACAAAGGCGTCATCCCCTCCGGCGTATATCCCAAGACTTATAAAGTGGAAGGTATCGGCGAGGACTTCCTGCCCTCCACCATGGATATTAAATATGTGGATGCGATTGAACGGGCGAGCGACCGCGAGTCGTTTTTATGGGCGCGTCAATTGGTGCGGCAGGAGGGGATTTTCGCGGGCGGCTCCTCCGGCTCCGCGATTGCAGGCGCCATGAAGTATTGCCGTAAATTGTCTCCTGACCGTTTGGCGGTTGTTATTTTGCCCGACAGCGGCTCGCGTTATCTTTCGAAATTCTATGATGATAAGTGGATGCGTGAATTTGGCTTCCTCTCGATGGAATTCGGCGAAACGGCTCTGGGCGACCTGTTGATTGCCAAGCCAAACAAGGCATTGATCAC
>CAZEGE010000058.1:0-20067 GCA_964511765.1 uncultured Anaerolinea sp. | reverse complement strand
TGCCATTATTTAATAACCAGTTTCAAAAACGTATAAAAGGGAGTAGTATGGATTTCGCCATCCCAGGAATAATAACGAGCGGCAACGAACGATGAAAATCCTATGATAATCAAAGCTTGCAAAAATTGTCTTTGATAGGATATCCCCTTGTCGTTATTGTTCAGAGCAAGCTTATATGAGTGGAATACACACTCCAAAAGAACCCCCCAAGAGAGGAGAGAATAAATCCTTGTTGTATCCTCAGTAAAAAAGGTAACTCCATAGTTGAACAACAAGATGGCGATTAAGGAAGAATAATAGAATTTGTCCATTTTGAAAAACATGATTAAGCAAACGATGATAATTAGCCATTGAATGTTGAAAAGTGAGGAGATTGTCATGGGAAAGTTGACAGCATTCATATTTATCCAAAAGCTCAGATTTTTGGAAAGAATAAAATCGAAGCGCGTTATCACTTGAATATTGTTGAATGCAAAAAAAACTTTTACCAACACATAACCCATTGTCCCCCCAATTATTAATGCAATAAGGTGATTAATCTTAATTCTGTCGCGAGCAATCCATCTTAAGACTAAAATTTCGCTGGCGGCAATTATAAAGACTATATGATTCATCGCGCCAAGAATGGATAGCAGGAATATTAAGATACCAGAATTAATAAAAAGAAAAGGAACTGTCATGGCGACAGTTAGGCTATCTGGAGTTCCTAACCAGGCAAGCATCACCGTAGTTAACGGGCTGGTGATAAGGATTGTAGTGAAAATTAATGCCGCTGCAGGACCTTCTCTCTTATACGTTAGCTCTGCGAAAAGCAGGTAGGCCAACACAATAATGGAAAAGCATAAAATATAAAATGAAGGACTTGAATCTAAATGAGTATAATAGGCAATTACTGGCAGGAGGACACTTTCCTGCCAGTAATTAACCTTATCGATATCGATTCGGCTAACAAATGGATTATTTGATAAGCGTTTATAAATCTTAGGCGGATAATGCGATATTCCATTTGTGAAAATGACAATCACGAAAAACATTGCTAATATGATTAAAATTTTTTGAAGTGTAAGTTTTCGGACTTTTTCATACAGGAAATCTAAGTATGACGATAAAAGCATTCTTTCCTCCGAAATAATTTAATATATACTTCTCGACTGCCCATAGGTAATACTGGAAAAAGAAACCAGGAGAGGTAATATGCCGACCACATCATGGCATTTGGAGAGTCCATTCCGCTGCCAAACGGGCCAAATGAATCAGAATGTTTTCACACTGAAGATTAAAAAATAGAGTTGTCTCTTTAATTATTAATATCCTAAGGATTTTACTTCTCCGAGTCATGTGTCAAATGTCATAAAACCAGGGCAGTCCGATTAACCTGCCTTGTTTTGGAATTCATGAAATCTGGTTTATAAATTTGCTCTTCTTTTCGCGAGCGTATTATCGTCCATCCTCTTAAGGATCCTGAGCACGAATGGGAAGCTTCCCAGCCAGCCGAGAAAATTTGCCCAAAGCAATGTAAGTCCTGATGGTTTTTTAGGCAGCGAAACTGCAGATGTAAAATCCACGATCCGCTCATCAAGCTGGAAGACGTATCGACTCAATTGTGTGATTTTTGGCTCGGCGTTCAGGAAAGTGCGGACCTGTTCGCGTTCCATTTCCGTCAACCATTGCGGCAGGTCGGAGGTTGCCTTGAAATTGCAGATCAAAGCAAGGTCTTGCAGGAGAATCTTGTTATGCTCATCGAGCGAATTTTCCTGTGATTCAAAATATTCCACATCAGGGTCAATATGGAATAAAGGTTTCAGCCACAAACGGTGGACTGCAGTGCGGATGGCGTTCTTTGTCCCTGGGGTGGTGAAATTGTACAACAGGGTTGCGTCGCGGTATTTTTCCCAATCGTGTGAAACATCCGGGCCGATGCGGATTGCATCACACATGCCAATTGCAGGGATGATGGGTGTGCCGCAGGTTAGGCAGAATGCGTCCGTGCCCATGGCTTCGCGCATCACCCGCAGGCACTCGCGATACGCGGCTTCACGCGGCATGTCTTTATAGCGTTTGCCTTTCAACGCGCCCGCATATAAAAAATCCAGTTTGAGATAATCAAAACCCCAGGCGCGCACCTGTTTCATGAGCGCAACCAGCCACGAGATTACCTCGGGATGCGTTGTGTCCAACGCAAATAAATGTTCACCCCAGTTGAATCCAGCCGGGACGAAGCGTCCGCGCTCATCGCGCAGAAACCAATCCGAATGTTCACGGAAAAGTTTGGATGATTTTACGGCGATCAACGGCGCAAGCCATAACCCCGCTCTCCTGCCTGTTGATTTGATTTGTTCGGCAAGCGCAATCATACCCGCAGGAAATTTTTGGTTTGCTTCCCAGTCCCCAATTGAGACCTGCCAGCCGTCATCCACTTGCAAAACATCGAATGGAAGATCGCCCAACTCGTCGAAAATTTTGAAAAGAATTTTCTCATCAATTACATTATATAGACTGTACCATGAACACCACACTCGCGGCGCGCCGTCTTTTTCTATTCTTCCCAAACGATTTCCCAATTGTTCGGCATATTCATTGAAAACGACATTCTCCCGCCCTCTAGCAATAAACCACTCGATTTCACCCGCCTCACTCCGCCCTGATAATTGTTTCTCAACGAGCGACACGTACGCATCTGTAGCGAGTGCGCCCAGCAGAAGGACACTGCCATCTTCAAATTCCACCGCGCCCAGCCATGAGCCGTTTGGGTCTGTTTTGCGAATGTGCTGCGCATCCACCTGCAATGGGTGAAAGATCTCAGGTTTCTGCATCGGGAGTGGACTTAAGTCCGTCCATGCGGCAAGCGACCATGATTGCCATCCATGCCGATAGTATTTTATAGACTTGAAAGGGAGTTCAATATCAATATTCTTTGTTTTTATGATTTGGGAGGTTTTTTGAATTTCAGAGAATTTAATTAATGGCATTCGGTGCCCTCTTTTTATCCTTGGAAGATTGATCATAATCCATATAGTGGTAAAAGGCTAGTTTGTTGTATAAGAGGCCATGGAAAGCTTTATCAAGATGAATAATATCCAATTTCCTATATTCCCCCTTGACGATTAAACAGCCATAATGTATATTACTTGCGTAGCTTTCGGAAAAGAACTAATAAAATTATGTATGATTTCGACAAAACTGACATAAGGATTGTCAATTTACTCCTTGAGGATGGGCGAATGTCCGCTTCGGAGATTTCGCGCCGCCTTGGTGATATTTCCGAGCGCGCTGTCCGCTACCGCATTGACCGGATGATAGATGAAGGCGTCATCCAGATCAGTGCGGTGATCAGTCCGGAGGCGCTTGGCTTTACCATCAAGGCGGATATCTGGCTTGAGGTTAAGTCAGATCTAATATTGCAAGTGGCGAAGAAGATGGCCGCGTTTGAAAATGTCACGTATGTTGCATGCGGCATTGGACAAAACGATATCAGTATCCAGGTAGTGGCAAAAGACACGGCAGAGATCTATCATTTTGTAACGGAAGTTGTGCGCAAGGTTCCAGGGGTTACTAAAACAACCACATCCATCGTTCCGATCATTCTTAAAGATGTATATCAATGGCGGGTTCCAGAGCGGATTGCAAAACTATTATCCGATGGGAAAACCGTCGCTTCCGATTAGTCTAAAAGGAGAGCCATTATCATGTTTGGTACGAAGACGCAATTTTTACAGCAGCGCGCGCAAAAGGTAATACCGCAGGGCGTAAACTCCAATTTTCGTTTCTGGGGTGACGGGATTACCCCCTATGTGGAGAAAGCCAAGGGGGGCTATTTGTGGGATGTGGATGGCAAGAAATATATTGATTATCGAATGGCTTTCGGCCCCATTATTTTGGGTCACGCCTTTGATGAAGTGGATCAAAAAGTGATTGAAGAAATTCAAAAAGGCGTGCTCTTCGCGATGACAGGCGAGCTTGAAGTTGCCGTGGCAGAGATGATCGTTGAAATGTCCCCCGCGATTGACATGGTTCGGATGGCATGTTCTGGCACAGAAGCCACCATGCATGCCATTCGCGTGGCACGGGCTTACACTGGTCGCGACCTCATTCTAAAATTTGAAGGCAATTATCATGGGATGCACGACCACGCATTGTGGTCAACGTACGCGCCTGTGGAGGCATACGGAAATCGTAGAAGTCCCATTCCTGTGCCTGGTTCGTCGGGCATTCCCAAATCCATGTGCGAATTTATTATCACCCTACCGTTCAACGATTTTGAAGGCTTCGAACGCGTCATGCGTTCCCATGGCGAGCAGATCGCGGCTGTCATCACTGAACCGTGCCAGGGGAATTGTGCGGCGATCAATCCGCAGGATGGATTCCTCGAACTCATTCGCAGGAAGACCGAAGAATATGGCTGTGTCTTTATCCTGGATGAAGTGAAGACGGGCTTCCGTATCGCAAACGGCGGCGCTCAGGAATACTACCGTCTCAAACCGGACATGGTCACCTATGCAAAAGCCCTCGGCAATGGTTACCCCGTGGCAGCCTTCGGCGGTAAACAGGAAATCATGTCCATTATTGGAAAGGGTGTGGCGCAGGGCGGGACGTACACCAATAACAAACCCGGGATTGCGGGCGCCTACGCCACATTGAGTTTATTGAAATCCAAACCTATCTTGAAAACCATCGAAAAACGCGGACAGCGTCTTATGGATGGTTTGAAGGAAATCTTTGAAGAGAATAATATTCCCGCTGTGTTTACAGGTTACCCCGCCATGTTCTCATTCTCGCTGAATATTGATGCGATCACCTGTCAACGCGACTGGGCCAGAAGTGACCATGACTTGTATCTAAACCTTGCAGATCAAGCTATTGCTCGCGGTGTGATGCCCGACCATGACGCGCGCGAGCCGTGGTTCCTGTGTTATCAGCATTCCGAGGCAGATATCGACGAGACATTGAATGTGTATGCAGAGATCGTGAAGGAAGTGAAGAAATAAACAGAGGTCGAAAGTCGAAGGCTAATTGACTTTTGACCTTCGACTAATTAACAAGGAAAATCATCATGGTGAATAAATTAACCGCAAAAGAAATTGTAGACCTTAATAAAGAATACACTTTTTTTTCCTGGTCCAATCAGGGGCAGGTAAACCCCATTCCTGTGACCAAAGCCGAAGGTGTTTATTTTTGGGATGCGGATGGCAAACGTTATCTCGATTTTGCCTCGCAATTGGTGAACACGAATGTGGGACATCAACACCCCAAAGTGGTTAAAGCCATCCAGGACCAGGCTGCCGTCTTAACCTTCGTAAGCCCGGGCGCTGCAACTGAGCCGCGCGGTTTGTTGGGTAAGAAACTTGCCGAGATTACGCCTGGCGATTTGAAGAAGACTTTTTTCGCTTTGGGCGGCGCGGAAGCAAATGAGAACGCAATCAAAATTGCGCGCCAATTCACGGGCAGACATAAAATTCTGGCGCGTTATCGCTCCTATCATGGCGCCACACACGGCGCGATTTCGTTGACGGGCGATTACCGCCGTTTACCCGCAGAACCGGCTATTTCAGGTGTGGTTCACTTCCTCGACCCATATTGTTATCGTTGTCCGTTTGGCTGGACGAAGGACGCCTGCCATCGTGAATGTATCAGCCATGTTGAAGAGGTGATCCAGCACGAAGGTCCGGACCAGATCGCCGCAATCATCCTCGAAGGCGTGACGGGTACGAACGGACTCATTATCCCGCCCGATGAATACTGGCCTCGGATGCGCGAGATTTGCGACAAGTATGGCATCCTTTTGATCTCGGATGAAGTGATGAGCGGTTGGGGCCGCACAGGCGAATGGTTCGCCGTGGATAACTGGAAGGTAACACCGGATATCATCACAACTGCAAAAGGCATCACTTCCGGTTATGTGCCGCTTGGCGCAGTCATTGTTCGCGACCATATTGCAAAATTCTTTGATAGTCACATGCTCTCCGCCGGTCTGACCTATAACGGCCATGCCCTTGCTTGTGCCGCCGCACTTGCCACCATTGCAGCCTACGAAGAGGAAAAGATTTTTGATAATGCCAAAAAAGTTGGCAAATATCTCGGCGAGCAGCTTGAAGATTTAAAGAAGAAACACCCCTCCATCGGCGATGTGCGTTATATCGGCATGTTCACTGCGATGGAATTGGTGAAGAACCGCGAAACAAAAGAACCGCTTGATCCAAGCCCTTTGAAAAACTTCCTTGTACAGAATGGCGTGTACGTCTTTGCATTCAAGAGCATCATGTTTATTGTTCCGCCCTTGACGATCACAAAGGAACAATTGGACGATGGCTTGAAGTTGATTGACGAGGGGCTGGCGGAGTTGATGGACAAGCAAGTGAGTTAGAACATTTCTATGTTCAAACGCTTTTGGAGATACGTATGGAAATTTTGAACTACATAAATGGTGAATGGGTAAAACCAGCTGTTAAAGAATATGTTGATGTCATTAACCCCGCGACAGGCGAAGTCATTGTCAAGACTCCGCTTGGCACAAAAGCGGATGTGGAAGCTGCTGCAAAGGCTGCCAGCGAAGCCTTTGTTTCATGGCGCCGCGTGCCTGTTAATGACCGCGTGCAGTATTTGTTCAAGCTGCGCAATCTTATGCGTGGGAATGCGGATGAGATTGCAAAACTTATAACCAATGAGGCTGGCAAAACACTGGAAGAAGCCAAAGCCGAAATGGTTCGTGCCTATGAAAATATCGAGGTTGCCTGTGGAATGCCGCACATGGGCAAAGGCGAATTTGTGGAAGATATTGCGCCTGGAATTGACGAGATCATGATCCGCCAGCCCATTGGTGTGTGCGCCACGATTGCGCCCTTCAACTTCCCCGGTATGATTCCCTTTTGGTATCTGCCTTATGCTCTCGCGGCAGGCAATACTTATATTGTGAAGCCTTCTGAAAAAGTGCCAACCACCATGCAGTTTATTTTTAAAATCATCGAGCAGGTGGGCTTTCCAAAGGGCGTGGTCAATATGGTCAATGGCGCCAGGGAAGCTGTGGATGGCATTCTCGAACATCCCGCCATTCGCGCGATCACTTTCGTGGGTTCGACCAATGTTGCGAAATATATTTATGCAACGGCCGCATCTCATGGCAAACGAGTTCAAGCCCAGGGTGGCGCAAAGAATCCCGTTGTGATTTTGCCTGATGCAGATATGGAAATGGCGACGAAGATCGTCGCCGATTCAGCCTTCGGGTGTGCTGGTCAGCGCTGTCTGGCAGTTTCCCTCGCTGTGACGGTAGGCGAATCTAAAAACGAATTTACTGAATTAATTTGTGATGCCGCTGCGACAAGAACCGTTGGTTACGGTATGGACTCTGGCGTTCAAATGGGGCCTGTCATCAATACCGTCTCGCAGCAGCGCATTGAGCAATTGATTGCGCTTGGCGCAAAGGAAGGCGCGGGCGTTCCAGTCGATGGACGTGGGACAGTGGTGAAAGGCTACGAGCGTGGTTCCTTCGTCAGGCCGACGATCCTCTCCGAGGTCCAGCCTGGAAGCGAGATGGCGCGGACGGAAATTTTTGGACCAGTCTTAGGCCTCATGCATGTCAACAGTATTGACGAAGCCATCCAATTGGTGAATAGCGGACAATATGGTAATCAGGCCAGCCTGTTCACCACAAGCGGAAACGCCGCGCGTAGATTCAGATATGAGGCGGATGCAGGCAATATCGGCATCAATATCGGCGTTGCTGCACCGATGGCTTTCTTCCCGTTCAGCGGTTGGAAGGATAGTTTCTTTGGCGATATGCATGGTCAGGGCGCGGATGCGGTTGAGTTTTTCACACAGAAGAAGGTTGTTGTGGAGAGATGGCCGAAAGAATGGTCGAGGAAGTTTTAATGATGGCGCCCGATTACGAAGACGCATTGGACTATTCGTCACGTTGGATGGATCTGATCCAGAAGAACGAGTTTCCTACACAAGAGGAAGCGTATAAAATCATTGATGAATCGAAGAATAATTTTGCCGAGCATTACAATCGCAATTGGCTGGAGTATCGCAAGAGCGTGACAGAAGCGGGCGATTGGGCGGCTGTGGAGTGGGGCGGTTCTGGGGCGGTATTCAAGGATGTACTTGGGCGCGAGTATTTGGATTTCCTTGGCGGCTATGGCATGATGGATTTGGGGTGGAGTCATCCCGATGTGGTGGAAACGGTGAAGGCGCAGTTGAATCGCTCTCCCATGCCTTCCCAGGAATTGATCGATCCGTTGCGCGGTGTGCTGGCGAAGTTACTTGCCAGCATTACACCCGGCGGTTTGAAATATAGCTGGTTTGCGGCGAGCGGTACAGAAGCCAATGAAGCCGCGATGAAGATTGCCAAACTTTACACCGGCAAGGCAGCATTTATTGTGGGGGTCAGGGCCTTTCATGGAAAGACCCTGGGCTCACTTTCATTGATGGGTAAATCGGATTACCGAGCCTCAATGGGAGCGATGTATGCAGGACAGGTGTATCACGTCCCGTTTGGGGATGCGGATGCGGTTGAGAAGCAGCTTGAGATTTGCGAGAAGGTTGGCATTGGCGTGGCGGCAGTGATGTTTGAGCCGATTCAGGGAGAGTCGGGGGCGATTGTTCCGCCGGATGATTTCTGGCCTCGCATTCGCGCCGCAACGAAAAAGTATGGTGTGCTGTTAATAGCTGATGAAGTGCAGACGGGTCTGGGCCGCACGGGCAAATTATGGGGCGTGGATCATTGGAATGTTGCGCCTGATATTTTGACGGTTGCCAAGTCGCTCGGTGGCGGCGTGATGCCCATTTCTGCAGTTTGCACAACCGAAGAGATCTACCATCCGATGATGTATCCAAATCCATTCATGCATACCACTACAACAGGCGGCGGTGCATTGGCATGTTCTGCTGCGATTGCCGCGATCCATGTCACATTACGTGAGCGGCTGTGGGAGAAGGCCGCTGAAAAAGGTGAATATCTCATTAAGAATTTGCATAAATTTGCGATGCAATATCCGCAAATTTATGAGAAAATAACGGGCAAAGGTTTGTTGATAGGCATGCATTTCAAGACACCCGAACTCGGTTATAAGGTCGCAGCCGGGTTGTTCAAACGGAATGTGGTGGTGGCGGGGACGCTAACCAGCGCGCAGACCATTCGAGTTGAACCACCCCTGGTTGTTACGCACGAACAAATGGACATGCTGCTTGATCGTTTGGGTGAAACTTTGCAGGAAATCAGCAAGGTAATGGAAGTTGGCAATTATCATTATTAGGAGAAGATAGATGGTAAATGAATTTGCAGTTGAAATGCAGGATATATTAAAGCAGTTTATTACGCCAGAAGGAGGTATTCTAGCCGCAGTCAACCATGTTACGATGCAGATCCAGGATGGGGAATTCTTCTCGCTTCTTGGCCCCTCAGGCTGCGGCAAGACGACATCTTTGCGAATGATTGGAGGGTTTGAATTGCCAACAACTGGCAGGATATTGATCCACGGCAAAGAGATGAGTCAAGTCCCGGCATTTCGGCGGCCGGTCAATACCGTTTTCCAGCAATATGCCCTCTTCCCTCACATGACGGTCGAGCAGAATATAGGGTTTGGTTTGGAAATGAAGGGTATTGGCAGAGCTGAGCGGTCGAAACGAGTCTCGGAAGCGCTGGAAATGGTTCGCCTGCCGGGCATGGAATTGCGCCGCGCCAACCAATTATCCGGTGGACAGCAGCAGCGCATCGCGCTTGCCCGCGCATTGGTCAATAAACCAGAAGTGCTGCTCCTCGATGAACCTCTGGGCGCGCTTGATCTAAAGCTCCGCAAGGAAATGCAATTGGAACTCAAAACACTCCAGCGTGAAGTCGGCATTACATTTATCTATGTCACACACGATCAGGAGGAAGCCCTTACTATGAGCGACCGTATTGCGGTCATGAGCAAAGGCGTCGCACTTCAAGTTGGCAAGCCGGAGGAAATTTATGAACGCCCTGCAAATAAATTTGTTGCCGATTTTATCGGCGAGACGAACTTCCTGGACGGAGTTGTAAAGGGGCAGAGCGGTTCAATGGTCGAAATCGAACTGGCCGGCACGGGAACAGTCCGCGTGGAATCGAGTCGAAAGTTTACAAATGGCCAGCAGGTATCGGTAGCGGTAAGACCTGAAAAAGCCCGTTTGAATGCCGAAGTAAAAGATGGCAATAATCTCAAGGGGCAGGTGGAGGATGTCATCTATATCGGTACAGATACACATTACGGTGTGCGCTTTGTCGGTGGACAAAAAGTCCGTGTGCGTGAGCAGAATATTTCCCAGGCGCATAAAGAGATCGCCAAGACCGGCGATGAAGTGACTGTGTCGTTTACACGCACTTCCCCCCGCATTCTTACGGAATAAAGGCGAATCCCATGTTAAAATTCTTTCGCCGTAACAAAAGTTCGCAATTATTCGGTCTGATCAGCCCTGGCGTTCTTTGGATCTTGATATTCTTCAACCTGCCGTTGTTGATCATGCTCTTCATTAGTGTTGTTGAACGCGGTCGCGCTGGCGGAATCAAGATCCCCCCCGTCTATACCATCGAAAATTACCGACAATTATTCAATGCTTGCGTCTCTCAATTTGCCGGCCCAGAATGCAACCCGTTTCTTTATCTTGGGATTTTCGGTCATTCGGTTCGCATTGGCCTGATGGTGACGTTCTTGTGCATCGTACTTGGGTACCCATTGGCTTATTTCATGGCAAAGCAAAAACCCATCTGGCGCGATACGTTGATGATACTGGTCATCATCCCGTTTTGGACCAACTTCCTCGTGCGTACATATGCGCTTAAATCGGTTCTCGCAACGGAAGGATTGCTTAATTCATTCCTGATGAATTTGCACCTGGTCAATCAGCCGTTGAATTTATTGTTCAATGAATTTGCGGTGGTGATTGGTTTGATCTATGGATATCTCCCTTTTGCAATCCTGCCCATGTATACTTCCATTGAAAAATTCGATCATACGCTCATGGAAGCCGCAGCAGATTTGGGTGCCTCGCCGCGTCGAGCCTTTCTGCGCGTGATGTTGCCGATGACCCTGCCCGGAGTTGTCGCCGCGCTCGTGCTGGTATTTGTTCCCGTGGTGGGAGCCTTTATCACCCCTGACATCATGGGCGGCGGCAAAGTGGAAATGATCGGCACGTTGATCAACCGGCAATTTGGCGTGGCGCGTAACTGGCCCTTCGGTTCGGCCATGTCAATGGTGCTCATGCTTCTGGTATTGATCGGTGTGATTGCCTACTTCCGTTCCGGTAGCGAGGAATCAAGGAGTGTGCTATGACCGCCAAATTCCCTGTCTACCCGCGTGAGCAGGTCCGTTTAACAACACGTATTGGAAACTGGCTTTTGGGTGCCAATGCCGCTCTAATTTTTGGCTTTATATACCTGCCGGTTTTGATCCTGATCGTCTTTTCGTTCAACAACACACGTTCGGTTGCAGTGTTTTCGGGCTTTTCCACGGAATGGTATGGGAAATTGGCCCAAAACACGGATTTGCTCGACGCGGCTCGCAACAGCCTGCTGGTCGGATTCATTACTACGATCGTCGCAACGGTCATCGGGACAATGACTGCTCTTGCAATGGATCGCTATCGCTTCAAGCTTCGCACAACCTTTGATGCGAATCTATACCTCCCCATCGTCATCCCCGAGATTGTCATGGGTATTTCCTTGTTATTGTTCTTCAACCAGGCTCTGTTTCCGTTCCTTCTCAATGTTTTTGGAATTAGAGCATCCACAGGACTTCATACCATTACGATATCTCACATTGCTTTCGATATTCCTTTCGTGTATGTGATCGTTCGCGCACGTCTCGCGGATTTTGACCGCACTCTTGAGGAAGCCGCGGCGGACCTCGGCGCAGATGAGTGGCAAACTTTCAAGCGCGTGACCTTGCCACTGCTCATGCCGGGCATCATCGGTGGTGCGCTGATGGCATTCACACTCTCGCTTGATGATTACCTGATCACAGCCTTCACCAAGGGCGTTCAGGAGCAAACCATGCCTCTTTATATTTACTCCCTGGTGCGCCGTGGGGTTACACCTGAGATCAATGCACTTTCGACCGTATTGCTGGCTGGTTCCATTGGATTGGTCGGGCTTTCGCTCACGGCCCAGAGCGGCGGTCCAGTTTACACGAAGGGAATGTCGATTGGAGCAGGCGTGGGCCTTGGTTTATTTGGTTTACATAGTCTGCCTGCGTTGTTCGCACCCGGTGCTTTTACAATTGGAGGGTTGATCGTCCGATTGATTCTGCTTTCCGCTTTTATATGGGTCTGGCGCTCCTATAGAGGATTTGGTGAAGAATTTGGTGAAACAACCCGCTTGGGCAGAATCATGGCGTGGATCACTGTAGCCATTGCTGGGTTTGCGGCTTATCTTTCTGCATTATTGCTGTTGTCCTAGTTAAAAGGAGGTGATGAGTACAAAATAATTCAACTTGTTTCGATAGGTTGTTCCAAAATTCAGGAATAACCCAAAGACCCAATGCCAAATAAAAGGAGAAGAGACTGATGAAGAATAAACTGATTTACATGATTGTACTGTTCGCGCTGGTGCTGGCTGCTTGCGCGCCTGCCGCTACTCAAGCGCCTGCCGCTACGGAAGCACCTGCCGCGGGCGGTGATATGCCCAGCCGCTGCGGCGACAAATCCCAACTGGCGGATAAGATCTATCTATATACCTGGGTCGAGTATATTGATCCTGATATCAAGGATCAATTTAAAGAAGAGTGCGGGGTGGAAGTTGTTGAAACGAACTTTGACTCGAACGAAACCCTTCTTGCCACCCTTCAAGCTGGCGGCACTGCCTATGACATTATTGTCCCCTCGGATTACATGGTGCAGGTCTTGATAGATGAAGGGATGTTGGAGGAACTTGACTTCAACGTGATCACCAACATCAAGAATATGGATCCTTTGAATGTAAATACATATTTTGACCCCGAGCAGAAATACACCGTGCCGTGGTTCTGGGGAACCTCGGGTTTTGCTGTTGACACGAACGTTGTTTCAGACTATACAGATTCCTGGAGCATGATGTTCGACCCGAACTCACCTTATTGCGGCAAGATCAGCATGTTGGACGATCAACGCGAAACACTGGGTGCGGCGCTCATGTACCTGGGTTATCCCATCAACGAAACCGACCCGGCTCATCTTGAAGAAGCCAAGAATTTACTGATCGCACAATCTAAATGTGTCAAAGCCTACGATAGCCAGACCAATGATGACCTCATCATATCCGGCGAAACTGTTTTGGCGCATATCTGGACCGGGGATGCCATCCTGGCAGGTCTGCCCGATTACGGCGGCCGCGAAGGAATTGTCTATGTCATTCCAAAGGAAGGCTGCACTATCTGGCAGGATAATATGGCTGTGCCCGTCGGCGCACCCAATCCATATACAGCCATGGTATTCATGAACTATGCACAATATCCAGAAATTGCCGCCCAGGATGCCGAATATGTGGGGTATGGTACACCGAACGCCGCGGCAAAAGAGTTTATGGATCCTGAAATTTTGGCTGATGAAGGTATTTACCCGCCCCCTGAGGTCGCAGCCCGGTTGCAATGGATCCAAGATGTGGGTCCAGCCCTCGAACTCTACGATCGTATTTGGACGGAATTCAAAGCTTCTATAGGTGGTTAGTAAATAAAAAGAGGTGGCAGTCATCATAACAATGACTGCCACCTTTATAAATGAAATTATTTTGGTATTTTCCCGCCTCGTGTGGATGAGGTGTATGTTTACTTCGCGTAGAAACCAATTATTTTTTACAAAATGACGAATGGTTATAATTAATATAGAAAATATAAAAAAAAGTTATCAAACTATTGACGAAAATAACAAAAAGGTATAATATTGGCCAATGGAAAACGTTATCAGTTCTGAGCATGTTGATCGACTGGATGAAACCGACCTCCATATCATAAATGCCATGCGTACAGATGGGCGCGTGGCATTTGCCCAGATTGCCGAACAGCTCAACGTCTCGCCCGGTATGATTCGCCAGCGCTACAATCGTCTTGTTGAACTCGGTTATCTCAAGGTTGTGGCTGTCACAAACCCGCTTATGATGGGCAAGCGCACCATGGCGATGATCGGTGTCCGCACTGACGGTCGTAAAATGCTCGAAGTGGCAAATAAACTTATCCAATTTGACGAAGTCGTTTACATTGTCGTTGTCAGCGGCCGATACGACATCATGGTCGAGGTCTTTTGCCGTAACCATGAAGACCTGCTCCAATTTCTGACGGAAAAATTGGCCAAAGTGGACGGAGTCCGCGAGACGGAATCCTTCATGCACTTGAAGATCGTTAAAGAAATATATTTCTAGATCAGGAATTGCGCCTCACGCCCGGCCTTGAGCCTGATGAGGCTTTCAACATATTTTATCTATCCCCGGACATTTGCGGAGGGCAGAGCCTCTTGACGGGAATCATGAAAGCTTTCGCACGTGCATTTAAGATTACGGGGACCGGTTTGTAAGAGCGTATTTAATGACTCTATTAATGGACCCATACAAAACAGTCAAACTAACTCGCGCAAACGCGGGTTATAAAAAATAATGGAGAACCAAACTGATGAAAGTCTTACTAGTCGGAGTGGGTGGGGTGGGCGAAGCGATTGCCGCAATCGTCAAGCCTCGCAAGTGGATGGAGCTGATGGTGCTGGCAGATTACAATGTCAAACGCGCCGAGGAAGTGCAAAAGAAAATTAGGGATCATAAGCGCTTTCCTGTTGAGTTCATCGATGCGGGCAAGCAGGAAAGCATTGAAGAGTTGGCGAAGAAATATCAGGTTGACCTCATCATGAATTCGGTGGATCCGATTTTCAACAAACAGATCTTTGATGCTGCATACAATGTTGGCGTAAAGTATATGGATATGGCAATGACTCTCTCTGAATTACATCCAACTGATCCGTTCAACAAAACCGGCATCAAACTTGGCGATTATCAATTCGATAAAGCAAAGGAATGGGAGAGGAAGGGCCTGCTTGCCTTGGTCGGCTTTGGCGTGGAGCCCGGCATGGCGGATGTTTTCGCCCGTTATGCACAAGATCACCTCTTTGATGAAATTGACGAGGTGGGTGTTCGCGATGGCGCAAACATTACCATTGATGGCTATGAATTTGCGCCCAACTTCTCGATCTGGACAACGATTGAGGAATGTCTAAATCCGCCCATTATATGGGAAAATGGTGACTGGCATACTACTGCTCCATTTTCTGAACCAGAAATATTCGACTTTCCCGAGATCGGACCTGTTGAAGTTGTCAATGTGGAGCATGAGGAAGTTTTACTCGTGCCGCGCTGGGTCAAGACCAAACGCGCCACCTTCAAATACGGGCTTGGCGATCAATTCATAAGTGTCTTAAAAACCTTGCGCATGCTCGGTCTGGACAATAAAGAGAAGATCAACGTTAAAGGTGTGCAGGTTGCGCCGCGCGATGTGGTTGCCGCCTGTTTGCCTGACCCTGCCCATCTTGGCGAGAAGATGCACGGAAAGACATGCGCTGGTACATGGGTAAAAGGTAAAAAGGACGGCAAAAAGCGCGAAGTATACATATATCAAGTCGCGGATAACCAGCAGTGTATGCAGGCATGGGGCTGCCAGGCTGTGGTCGCTCAGACCGCTTTTAGTGCGGTGATTGCCATGGATTTGATCGAGCATGGGCAATGGTCAGGCACGGGTGTCTTGGGGCCAGAAGCTTTTGAACCGATTGTTTTCATGGATAAGATGGCCGATTACGGTTTTCCATACGGGATCAAAGAGATTAATTGAGAACAGGTACAGCTCTATTTTGCTTGTTCTGAAATAAAAAAATGACCTGGCGGGTTTTATACCCATTGGTCATTTTTTTGAAAGGAAGAACGATAAGAGTTACGTAAACAGCGGTTCCATTTTGAGCCGCTCGGTGAGTTTCTGCATTTGCTCATCGGTGGGACGCGTTTCATAGCGATGGGCGGCCTGCAGGATGCGCGGCAGAATATTGATGTCGCCTGCGGTGTTGAGGAAGACCTGCGGATTTCCCAAAATCCAATGTGTTGCCAGGTCCATATCCGCCTGCTCTTCAAGCGGACGATACCATGTGGTTCGGTTTTGCTGCACATCATTCCAGGGTGAACGTGTGATGCCTTTGATGGTTTGCACGGCGATGTTTCGTTCCCTGCAAACTGTCAATACCTTATTAAAATTTTCTGCGTAACGCGGGTTTTGCATCATCACGTGGTTGTAAGGCAAAAGCACGGCGTCAAAATCAAATTGCTCGAGCGAGCGTAAATGGAACTCAGGTACAGGCACGCCATGGCCTGTCACACCGATAAAACGAGCCAGTCCTTCGTCACGCGCTTGTATCACAGCCTCGATTACACCACCGGGGCCAAAGGCTGTTGTCCAATCGGGCTCCTCGTGCAATGCATGGATTTGGATCATGTCCACCTGTGGAACCTGTAACAAGTCCAGCGAGCGGCGGATTTGATCGTACGCGGCTTGTTTTGTGCGCTGATCCGTTTTCGTCGCCAGGAAGAATTGTTTGCCGTGTCGTCGAATCCAATCCCCGAGCAAGCGTTCGGACTCGCCGTAACTTGCCGCGGTGTCAACGTGATTGATACCACTCTGTAAGATCAGATCCATGGTGGCATCCACATCTTTTTGTGGCGTTTCCCAAAATGCCGCTGCTCCGAAAATGGTGCGCGTGCTGAGATGACCGGTGCGTCCAAAGGAAAGTGTTGGGATCATGGATTCCTCGCAAGTTGGATTTGATTGTGAGCATATTGTACTGCAATGCAAAAGAATATCTGGCGCAGGGATATGTCTCTCGAAGCAGGATCGATCTCCCCTTGGGAAGGGGGCGACGCCGGTGATCTGAGAAAACGTCAGTGGGTGACTGGTTTTGTTGGTTTCGGAAATCTTCGGTTGTATTATGCCCTGTGCAGTTGATATAATTGATAGAATAAAAGTCAAAGGTCCTAAGGATTTTAAAAACCTTTAGGATCCGAATAAAAAACGGAGGAACTCATGCCCAACGGTTATAACGGCAAGATCTTGCACGTGGATTTGACGAAAGGTTCGTTGACGACTGAGGAGCCGAAAGAGGCTTTTTACCGCAAGTACCTTGGCGGGAGCGCCATGGGGATGCACTATATTTTGCGCGATATGCCGAAGGGCGCGGACCCGCTCAGTCCGGAGAATGTGTTGACTTTGTTCACAGGCGTGGCGACGGGCGCTCCAATTTCGGGGCAGAGTCGTTTGAATGCGAATGCCAAATCTCCGATCAGTGGTGGTATTGGCGATTCACAGAGCGGCGGTTTTTTCCCGGCCGAGCTTAAGTTCGCAGGCTTTGATGGTATCGTGGTGAAGGGAAAATCGCCGAAACCCGTCTATCTCGCAATTATTGAAGGTAAACCCGAATTGCGCGACGCGGCGCATTTGATGGGCAAGCTCTCGGGGGAAGTTGACGATATTATCCACAAAGAAGTTGATCCGAAGGCCGAGATCTTACAGCATGGCATCGGCGCGGAAAATGGCGTGCTGTTCTCGTCGCTTGTTTCAATGTCCAATCGCCACAACGGACGGACAGGCATGGGCCTGGTGATGGCTTCGAAGAATCTCAAGGCTGTGGTTGTGCGCGGCACGAAGAAGGTGCAACTTGCCGATCAGAAGGCTTTGACTGCTTTGAATCGAATTGGCCCCAAAGCCCTTCCTGAGAATGGCGATATGGTTGGTTTGGCGAAAGATGGGACTGCGACTGTTGTGTTGTTCAACAATACCATCGGCACCCTGCCGACCCGTAACTATACCGAAGGTCAATTTGAAGGCTGCGAACCGATCAGCGGCGAGAAGATGTCTGAGACCATTTTAAAGGAGCGCGATACCTGCCATGCCTGTGTGGTCAAATGCAAACGCGTGGTTGAAATTAATGACGGCCCATATAAGGTTGATCCGCGTTATGGCGGCCCTGAATATGAAACTCTCGGTACATTTGGTTCCTATTGCGGTGTGGATAATCTTGCTGCAGTTTCGAGGGCGAATCAGATCTGTAACGAGTATGCGATAGACACTATTGCCGCAGGCGCGACAATCGCCTTTGCAATGGAGTGCTATGAAAAGGGCGTCATCACACAGGAACAAACCGGCGGGCTTGATTTGAAATTCGGGAATGCCGAAGCCATGCTCAAAGCGCTTGAAATGCTGGTCAAGGGCGAAGGCGAATTTGGTCGAACGCTCGGGATGGGATCGGAACGTGCCGCCAAAAAATGGGGCAAGGGCGCCGATGAATTCCTGATCACCTTTAAGGGCGGCGAGGCTCCCGCGCACATGCCGCAAGCCAAACGCTCGCTGGCCTTGATCTATGCAGTCAATCCCTTTGGCGCGGATCATCAATCCAGTGAGCATGATCCATATTATGAGGAAGGCGTTGCCGACTTCAACCTCGACCGTCTCAAACAGATCGGTCTTGGTTCGCCGCAACCCGCGTATTCTCTCACCGAGGAAAAAGTCCGCTTTGCGTATGAGACCGAAGTCTTCTATTCCATGCTTGACTCGGCCGAACTCTGTCAATTCGTATATGGTCCCACCTGGACGCTGTACGATGGCAAGGATACCGTCAATATGCTCAACTCAGTCACAGGTTGGGATCTGACTCTCGAAGAATTGATGGAAGTGGGCCGACGGCGCTTGAACCTCTTCCGTGTGTTCAATGCCCGCGAAGGACTTGGACGCAAGGATGATCGATTACCGAAAAAATTCCTCAAGGCATTGAAGGGAACCGGACCCACAGCGGGTTTCGCTCTGCACCAGGATGAATTTGAAACAGCGCTGAACACATATTACAAGCTGGCAGGATTCAACTCCGACGGTGCGCCAACCAGTGAAACCTTGAAGAAGCACGATATCGAGTGGGCCGCGGAATATTTGCCTGCGTAAAATGATATTTCGGCATTCGCGAATTGAGTTTCGGGAGTCGGGAATCGTTTTTGACGAGGCCGACTCCCGAATTACAAATACCGAGTATCGGTTTTGTTTGTGCAACACTTATTAAAGTCAAGAAAGATAAATATGGAAATCAATCAACTCCATCAGGATAACTTTCCTCACATGACCCCCGCATGGTCGCGTATCTTCAATTTCGTCGCCGACCGCGCTGAAGGCTCCTACATTTACACCGATGACGGCAGGAAACTGCTTGATTTCACCAGCGGTATCGGCGTGACCAATACCGGTCACTGCCATCCCATGGTCGTCGAAGCGATTCGCGAGCAGGCCGGCTTGTTCCTGCACGCGCAGGTGAATCTTGTGATCCATAAGCCGATGCTGCAGCTTGTCGAAGAACTTCGCAGGATCGCACCGCCTTCAATCGACAGTTTCTTCTTTGCCAACTCTGGGGCGGAGGCGCTGGAGAATGCAGTCAAAATTGCAAAAAGTGTTACCGGCAGACAGAACATTATTGTATTTAACGGCTCATTTCATGGACGCACACATGCCACCATGGCGTTGACTACCTCCAAAACCATTTACCGAGCGGGCTTTGGGCCATTGCCCGCGGGAATTTTTGTCTCACCGTTCCCGTATGCGTTTCATTTGGGAATGACTGAAGAAAAGGCAAGTCAATACGCGCTGGAAAAATTGGAGTACCTGCTGGCTTCACAAACTGCGCCAAAAGATACGGCTGCAATTTTGATCGAATCTGTTTTGGGCGAGGGCGGATATATTGTCCCGCCCAAGTCCTTTATGAAAGGTCTGCGCGAGATCTGCGACAAGCATGGCATTATGCTTATCTTCGACGAAGTGCAGTCCGGCTTTGGCCGCACAGGCAAATGGTTTGCGCTTGAGCATTTCGATGTTATTCCCGATATCATTACCGCTGCGAAGGGGATCGCTTCGGGCATGCCGCTTTCGGGCGTGTTCAGCCGCACGGATGTTATGAAGAAACTCGATGTCGGCTCGATTGGCGGGACCTACGGCGGGAACGCAGTCGCTTGTGCGGCAGGCGTGGCAACCATCCGTGCGATGCGAGACGAAAAAATGCTGGAGAATGCCTCCGAACGCGGCATCCAATTGA
>CAZEGE010000057.1:17525-20617 GCA_964511765.1 uncultured Anaerolinea sp. | reverse complement strand
GGCTATGCTTTCGCCGTTTAAAAGCGATATAGACGTGATGTTAGAGTAGAGCAGCAGCGCGTCAGTCGCCATGTTCGCCACAATACCCACTGCCGTTACAGCCGTTACCCAGTTTGCCGAAGCTGTGAATGTAACCTGCTTGCCTGTAATCTGCATCTCGCTGCTGTCCAGCGCCAGAGTCGGCCATCCGTTAGCCGTTGTATCCCTGTTGATGGTCTGCTGTGCATATCCGGGGTTGTTCCCTACCGTTACCTCATTGGCCGAGACATCCGCCCAGTTATCCGTGCCTAAAATCGTGTCATTAAGCAGGGCCACATAGAAATTAGAAGCTGCCGTAGCCCCTCTTAAAGCTACATCTAATACATGCTCATGTCCCTTGTCTGTCGCGTGCAAAACTGCCATTTCACTACCTCCTTAATAATGCTCCTGAGTGCCATCCTTTCGGGTTACGGTCACATCAAGAGCAAGTTTGAATTTATACTTCTCGCCATCTATGATGACTTCCTCACCTTTTTGAATCTGCTTCCTTATTTCTTCAGGAAGTTTATCAATGTCAATATCCTTCATGCCCCCTCGCCTTCGACAATCTCGCTATTTGCATATTGGTGTGCATACGCTATTATTTTGTTGCCTTTCCTTAGATGTATATCATCCTTAAAATGAGTAGTCTTGACCCAATAGCCCTCAGTCTCGCCAATTCCTTCAACATAATTGTATGTTATCCATGACTTTGACATTACAACCGTTTTCTTGCCTGAGCGCTTTAAATATTTAGCCATCCCGCTTGTATGCGGACTTATTAAATCAAGACTATACATTAAAGCCATATACTTGCTATCACCTCATTATTGATGTCATCATATCCAAGATATGCCTCAGCTGTATCAGCAAGGTCAAGCCTGAAATTATCGGAATCCAATTTAGCCACCTGTCCGCCATTGGCAATGCCCCACCCCTGCCTGCCGAGCATGATAACCGCATCAACAGGTCTGATTGCCCCATGTTTGACAGCTCCTATCGGAACTGCCTCCATCTGCTGAAAGTCGTCAGGATCACGGCCTATCAATGGGGTGGTGGTATTCAGTGTGTGAATATACATACAGTTTGCATCAGCAGACAGGGCCGTTACATCCTCTGGCGCTGTCAGAAACCATGACCGCTTGAACCTCTCAGGCAACATAGAATCGGAATAAAATACAAACCTACCCTCTGCAACGTTAGTCCTCGCATAATACGTAATGAAAATATTGCCGTGATGCGGTGTTCTGTAAACCTTCTGGGGAACATCAATCTCGCTCTGGGACGTGTCCCCCCATGTCGAAAGCACGCCATTGACATATTTAAGCATCTGCTCAGTATTCCCCATAAAGACCTGATTGTTATGCTCAATGAAGGTCATTCTCCTTTTCGGGGTCAGTGAACTCGATAATGTCGTAACCGTAAAATCAGCATTAAGCATCTTTAGGCTTGAACCTTCCACAAACAAACATAAATTTCTGGCTTTGTTTGTCCAGAGCGAGGCTGTAACAGCACTATATTTGGTTGTCCTGCCATTCCGGGTTACTGCTGTCCCATCCTTCATGAGCTTAAAATTGAGACATGAGTGGAGGTCGCCCGAAAGTAACAGGTCTCCATCGGCAGATTGAGTTATCCTTGTCGCCCTCAATGAATCATCTACATTGTTAATGCCTGCAAATGCCTCAACCTTGAAAATCATCAATTCACCACCGAATTGTCATTGTTGCTGTTGTTATTACTGTGATCGTCATTGGTGTTTGTAGTCGTGTTTGTGGTTGTCGTTTCTGTCGTTTCTGTGGTGTTCCCTGAATCAGAGATAGTATTTCCCGAATTGGTATTCGTATTGGTCGTATTGCCCGAATCAGTGACACTTGTGCTTGACGTATTCTCAGTATTATAGCTCCCTGTCGTATTAACGGTTGTAGTCGTATTGTGTCCTGCATTCTCACCTGCTGAGTTGACTACGCTCTTTATTACGCTGCCAAGAACGGCAGTTGACCCTAAGGCCATACCTCCGCTTACTACGTTATTGACTGTGCCTACCCATTCGCTGTTTTTTATCTGCTGCGGTGGACTGATAACAGGCCCTGCGTAAGCTGAACTCGCAGGAGCATAGACAGTAAAGGACTTGACCCCCTGCATGGTAATTGTTTCACCATCTTTAGCTACTATCTCAACTAACTTTGGCGCTTCAGTCTGTTTAGCCTTCTGACTATTCATATAGCCTGTATAGGCGATTGTGTAATCCCTGTATGCCTGCTCGCTTGCGCAGCCTGTGAGCAAAATCAAGGCAAGCGCTATCAAAACAAACATTGCGAAACCTTCCCTGAGTTTCATAACATCCCCCTTTTTACAGTAATATTAATAGTCCTGCAATCACTGCGCCCAGTCCCATAAAACCCGCACCAGTTACGATGCGCTCTATGAGTCCGGGCTTTGCCTTCTTTATCTCAGCTTCATATAACGCCCTCTGCTCATCCAGCAGGCGCTTATACTGCTCTATGTTCTCTTTAGTCCTGATGAAGCTGTCCCTGTAAATATCTATGACCTCATTCTGAATCTTAATTTGTTCTTCAAGATTCGCTATCGTCTGTTTATAAATGTCGATGGTGTCTCTCTGTACCCTGCATTGTTCAAGCTCGACCACCTTTTTGCCTTCAACAGCAGGGTCAAAACATACATCCTCAGCCATGACAGGGGAGGCTGTCAGCAGTATTACCATGCTTATGACTAATAGCCCTTTCATCTCGGCGGATACCCTAACCCAGTAAGCCGTTCCCTGAGTTCCTTGTTAGTCTGCGGAGGCTTTATATCATCAGCCTCTTTAGCCTTCCTGCGTATATCGTCTATGAGCCTGTTATGCTTCCGTCTCAGGTCTGTAATCTCCTTGTCCTTCTGATTCAGTTTGTATGTCATCGCCTCATTCAGGGCCTGCCTTTCAGCGTCCAACGCCGCCCGCTCTTTATCTACTGCCTCTTTGACCGCCTTTGTATCGGGTCTGGAGGCATACTTGTAAACCATGACATTTGTTACAAGCAGCATCATCACAACAAGAATAATTATCAGCATAGTAT
>CAZEGE010000057.1:9913-17515 GCA_964511765.1 uncultured Anaerolinea sp. | reverse complement strand
CCGCCACCCTATTCATCATCGTCCTCCATGAAAACATCCTTCAGCCCTCTATGCTCTTCAATACATTCCCTGCAATCGTCTTTTGTAATGGAGATGTCGCACATACCTGCTTTTTTAACACAGGCAACCTGTCCGGCCATTCCGTAGGCAATAACGCTAAAGGTATTGATGTAATCCTGTAACTTCTTCACTGTTGATTTATATATCGCCATAAATAGGTTTGTGTCCAAGAGACATTACCTGATGTTTCAGCTTTTCAATGCCGTCTTTAAGTTCGGCATTCTGATATTTCAGGTTACGAACCTCAATTTCCATCGAGGCCAGCAACAACTTATTGTCTGCTATTTCCCTTTCGGCTTCATTCAGGCGTGTTTTTAAGGGTTCTACAAGGGTCAATGCCGCTTCTGAAATAGACTCTGCTGCGTCTGATCTCAGCTTTGACTCTTCGGCTTTCAGTTTCTTTTTAGTAGCTCTTGCAGTCAGCAGCCCCGCAGCTCCGGTTATCAAAGCAAGGATAACTCCAGCATCGGCGAATGTCATGAACTCTTCCTCCTTAGCCAGATGTCGGTTAAGATAAACAGTAGTAATGTCAGCACCGCAGGTCTAATAAACAGTCTGCCTGTTTCGGGTTGATTCAGGTTAAATAAGTCGAACATAATTGCTATATAAGCAATCGAGAAGTAGAACACAGCGACACCTTTAAAGAAGATATAGCAATGTAATGAGTTCTTGATGTTCTTGATGCCATACACTATATTAAAGATGCCTCCAGCCAAAGCAGTAACAATAATTGCATACCCGAAGAATCTTATCATTACCAGTAAGCCCTCCTGTCGGATGTGATTTTGTATGCCTGTCCATAGTCATATACTTTGCGTGGATACGAGTAGTTGATATCACAGAAATTTAAATATCTCTTTCCAACCCATACACCACCTCTTTTACAATTTGCCCTCATTTCAGCTCTATCGCAGGTATCCGTTTTTGATGCTTCATATATAAACCAATAACCACCATTATAGAACTGATACACATCTGCCAATCTAACACCACAATCTTCAACATACGATTTAGGATTAATGGAATATTTGCCCTTAAATTTAAATTCGCCACGCTGTAGATGCTTGTTTAATATCTGAGCCGTGTAAAAAGCACCAGCCCTTATACTGTGTTCAGGATTGAAATAATTTATGCCGGGAATTTCTCTTTCTAATTCCTTGCCTATCCCGGTCGAAGGAGTAATTTGATACAACCCTAATCCGCCATCAAATGACCTTGCATCAGACCGACATAAAGATTCTGCCTTCATAACTCCGACTCCATACTGGTATGGATAATTCGAGCCCAAATAGTATGTATGCGCAGATCGGACATCTATAACATAGTCCTGGCATCTGTCTGCACCATGAGCATATAAAAGCCCTACAACAAGCATGGCCAGCATAAAGAAGGTTACGGCCACAATCGCCTCTATCCTATTTCTTCCTTGTCTCATAACACCTCTTACATTCAAGCGTGAAATAGTTCACGGAATCCCTGCACAGCGTATCGAAGATATTGCAATATTCTCTTGTGCCGAGCCTGTCAAGCGTCCATTGTTCAAGTTGCTTGTTCACCATGTCAGCCTCCACGAGCGTACGCAAATATGGAAACCACATATAACGATATGACCAGCCATTTGAGATGATGCCTCTCATTTTCATACCACTTCACCGTTGGAAACGCCAGCAGACCCACAATATGAGCGTGTAAAAAGCCGGCAGAGACCTGAGCAGCCTTTAGCATCAGCCATTCAAGCCCCCGCCGTTCAGGAGTGGGGAGGAGAACCATTGCGCTTATAAGCAGCCCTAATAAAATAAGGTCAAATAATATGCGC
Organism: uncultured Anaerolinea sp.; assembly: GCA_964511765.1. Lineage (GTDB taxonomy): Bacteria > Chloroflexota > Anaerolineae > Anaerolineales > Villigracilaceae > Villigracilis. The sequence continues at coordinate 15,639 of CAZEGE010000057.1, read as the reverse complement.
TCTATGCCCTTGATAATCCGCTTCATCACTTTTTGTTGTCCCTATCTTTAATCTTGCTTGTTATTTTCATTGCTCCCTTCAGTGCTGCCGCCTTACCAATATCAACTACCTTATCCATCTTCTGCCTGTTGCGTCTGTAAAACAGGGCAGTTCCTACCACACCTGTCAAAAAAAAGATTATTCTAATTATCCATTCAATCATCTTTACCCTCCTCTATAAACTCTGAAAGGTGCATCATATCTATCGCCGACAGTACATTATCGGGAATGTCATTGAGCAGCACGGGAATAAAAGACAAGGCAACTTCCTCTTTTAAGAGTTCCTTGTAATCATCATGAAAAGCCTTCCACATTTCTGCGTTGTCAGGCTTGATGGCAAACCCTTGGTCTGTCTTTTCGCCGTATTTCTCTACAAGTTTAACTCGCTGCTCCTCAAGCTCCTTAAGCTCGTTGATAATGATTTTAGACAATTTCGACATTCTGTAAGACGCCTTTACAGGCAGTTTAGTATTAAGCAAGTTGCCAAGCGAAGCTTCCTTCATCTTCAAATCCCCAAGTGTAAGCTTTAATTCTTTTACAGCAGGCATAAATCCTCCTTGTTTTTAGAATCTGCGATAACGCTGTTTAGTTGTTCCTCTGAATAACCTATTCCATTATAGTGATGACCATAAAATGTAAGGGTTGTTGAAGGTGGTAGTGGATACCCGAATGCATAATCCCAATTAGCATCAATAATTAACTCCTGTGATGGCTGTGTAAGACCAATATTGCCATCTGTCCCATAATAGAGTGCCCCATTACTGTCTTTTCGTATAGTAAATATAAAATTCCTTTTTCTCAATATCCATACAACTAATCTTAAAATGAAACTATCCATAACCCTCCTTAGACTTCATCAACAGCGTCTATAAACCAATTTGTTTCAACCATTTCAGACACCTCCGGGACGGCAGGCGTTGTTATGATTCCCTCCGCATCTTTGACTTCAGGCTGTCCAATAGTGATAATCTTCTTGACCTTTTTGGATTCTTTGATTTTTGCATAGGCTATCTTTATTGGATTTTTAATATCCATTGCAACCGCCCCAAAACCATTATTGAATGTATAATTCTCAGTTTCAAGAATTGCTGTAGGGTCTGCCACCCTTGTAGCCTTATCAACATAACACGCCATCGAAACATGGCATACGCCATCTATCCAGTTAATCTGATAAGGTCTCCAGTAATCACCTGATGCTCCATTGCTGAATTTTTTTAGTTTGATCAAAGCCATTTCAAAACCTCCCTATGCTGCTCCTAATGTGGTTATTGTTCCTGAACTGCCTCTGTATTTCAGTGCTCCTGCTTCACAATATACGACACCGCCACCGGTAGGGTTGGTCGTTGGCGCTGTAGCGGCATTTGCGAGACCTATTACCCTTGCACCCGAGCCAAACTGGTTCGTCGTCCCGATGCCGACGTTGCCACCGTTTGGATTCAACAAAAGATTGTAATTAGTTGCAAGGTTGCCATTATTACGAACCTGAATAAACGATGTTCCGCTATCTAAAATTCCTGTATCAACCCCCACTGCGCCGTATTGGAAACGGACAGCAACTGTCGGATCAGTTGTGCCAGATGTAGCGGGTGATGCTCCGCCGCTATATGTTCTATTTACATTCAAACTACTAAATGGATTCGTCGTCCCGATGCCGACTTTGCCGCTCTTATCTATCCTGACCTTTTCCGTATAACCACCCGCACTTCTTGTAACAAAAACCAAATCTCCATAATGATTTGTGCGGTCTGTCATTTGCATACCAATTCCACCCGAAGCACCTGCACCTGAATAAGCATTATCGCCAAATAAAATACCTACATAATTGTTTGTAGTTGTATCAATGTTATTTAACGTAAAGCCTTTCATATAACCGACAGTGGTCTGAGCATCTGCTTCATCAAAATTAACATTGCCACTTCCTGCAGTTACCACATGTAATTTCCCTTGTGGTCCCGTCGTCCCGATGCCGACGTTGCCCGTGCTTGTATCTACATATAATTGATTAGTGTTAACTGCCAGATCACCTGTCGTTGAAAGCAGAATATTAACATTAGAACCAGCGGCGGGTATGATATCAAGAGATCCTGATACAGTTAGTATTGACGGAGTGGATATTGATGTCGAAAAGTTGGGGGCAGTGGCAAACACCAATAATCCTGAACCAGTCTCATCACTTATCACTCCTGCAAGTTCGGCAGAAGTTGTTGCTGCAAAAACCGAGAGCTTATCAGTACGAAAGGCATTAACCGCACTATAAGCCTGAACATCAGTCCCGATAACAAGTCCAAGTGTAGCCCTTGCATTTATAGCTGCTGCATCATCTATTAATGACCTGCCGAATGCCGTGAAATCAGCAAGCGCTGCCGTACCGATGCCTGTGAAGTAAGGGAGCTTGTCAGCCGCACTCGTAAGCCCTGCCAATGCAGTAAGGTCAGCATCATAAGCCTGAACATTCGTTCCAATTACAAGCCCAAGAGTCATTCTTTGTGCCGCTGCATCTAAATCATCCAGTAACGCCCTGCCTGCCGCTGTTAAGGCTGCCTCAGCCCATGTGTCAATTTCTGTGGTATATGCCATCTTATCCGCAGCAGTGCCGAGTAATGCGATGCTTGTAAGGGTGGCATCAAGAGGCTGTGAGCCGCTATGAGGATTAACCCCTGCTATATGAGTATCTATCTGAACATGGGTATTTGTGCCTATATTAGACAGGCCGATGTGGCTTATCTGCGCCCCATCTCCCCCGCTATGATCATGTGAATTCCCATTTGTAACACCACTTGCAACAAGCGCATAAAGAGATGCCGCCGTAGCAGGCAGAAGATAATCCGTATCAGATACCGCCAGACCGAACACACCTGATGCAGCCTTGACAATACCTGAGCCTGTAGCACGCTTCAGGGACTTGCCTGACGTGCCGGAGAATAATACTATCTCACCATCAACCGATACGCCGGTATTGGATGTAACATCACCCTCATGAATTGTTACTGTTATCTCATCCGAATCAACAGTAACTGTCACAGTATCTTCTTGAATTGTTATATCGCTCATGCTTTTGTTACCTCGGGATCTATCTGTAAAATACCTTCCAGAAATCTGTCCACCACTTCCGGCGAGCCGGTATAGATTTCAATATCATAGACATACGTGCTTGCTGAATCAGTCGGAAGTTTACCTGCCGGTATAGCAGCAGAATCAGACGCGGCCAGTTTAATATTAACTTTTCCGTCTGTAGCAGGAGAGACTACTGAACAGGTAAAGGATTTTATTACACTCGTCGAAGCATACGTCTTCCTTATCTGTCCTCTTACAGAATATCCTGTTAAATTAACTGGCGCTCCATTTTTTACGAGAAGAAGGTTAAAGTCCCATGTAGCACCCTGTTTGCCGGTAATGGTTACGCTTTTATCGGGTTTTACTTCGAAAATAACATTGCTTGAAATACTCATCCCTTATACCTCCCACGGATAATAGGGCCGTGTCCTTAAATCTTCATAGTTATCCCTTTCGTTCAGTACCCTGTATGTCCCTGTTCGTTTCTTCTTTATCCTGTCGATAATCAATGCCTTGCCTGATATGTAAAGATTCCGATAGAGTGTTGCCTTCCCTGCGTCCTTGCCATCCCTTTCCATGTCATACAAAAACGACTTGATGCCGTTTTCGAGGCATGGCATATCAGACGCAGGAAGCTCTATGGACACCGTATCATCCGTAACCTCATCCGCAAGTTTAATATATGTAACACTGAGTGTATTTGTCTCTGTAGGTATTGGATAGACCCTTGCCTTGCCCTCTACGGCCGTATCTGTAAGCAGGCCCCTGATTAACCCCGCTGTTCTTGTCTTCCATGCAGGGTCATATCTCGCTATCTGTTCCTCAGTAAACACCGCGATGGGCCTTTCTGTTGGACTCATCCTATAGGCTGAAAAGACTTCAAGCATATTGCCAGATGAATCAACAGTTATCTCTGAAGTCGAGGCAGTGACCGATATATTGTTTGGAGTCTTGACAATATTTCTGGTCTCCTGTGAAATCTCCCTTTGAATCTGAGAGAGTACCGATAAAATATCATCCCTTGACCAGAAACCTGTTCCATCAAGCGGTTCGCCCATTCTGCCAAGTATTCTGTCTGTCAGGTCATATATTATCATCTAATTTATCCTTCATTTTTTTAGCCGGGATACCGCTCCATCGTTCTCCATCCGGTACAGAGCGGGTAACAACAGAACCCATGCCTATAAGCGCGTTTCTGCCGATTACTACACCGGGCCTTATTGACACCGTAGCGCCTATTGATGCGCCATCCATAACAACGGTCTTTAGCCAGTCCTTTTTTGCCGAAGGCGGATACATATCGTTAGAAAAAAAGACACCCGGCCCGATAAAACAATCTGCGCCTATAACCACGCCTTCAGGTATAAAGGCCCCGAATCCTATCCGGGTATTCGCGCCTATAACCACATTTGCCCCTATCTCCGCGTTTCTGCCGATTGACACGTTATCTCCTATCTCTGCGCTCGGATAGATATAAGTATTTCCCCAGACCTTCACATTCCTCCGCGTAAAATCCATATAGCGGATTATCCTTTTTATCAAAGAAGCCTCTCATATATCCTTATCATCGCCCCTGCCGTATCTTTTATATCAGGAACAGACAGAGACTCCCTCGGTTTTACGTTGCCTCTAAGTATGTCGAGAAGCTCCTGAGCCATTATTCTCTGATCTCCCTCGGTCAGCCAGTAATCGGCATAAGAATTGCCCCTGTACGAAATAACCTTAGTGCCTGATGCCTTAGCCTCAAGCGCAATCCTATTGAAATCCCCATACCTCACCAGCCCGATATAATAATCAATGGAATTGAAGGCGTTTAGAAGCTCGGCATCGTTGAACCTGTTGCCGCTTATGAAACTCCTGTAGTATGCCCCGTTCCTGTTGACAAGCGGGAACCACCATCTGTGCTGATCTGACGGCACATAATGGCAGTGAAGCCTTGCCTCCCTTAATTCCTCTGTAATAAATGGCCACATAATGAACAGGTCAAGAGGCCATTTAATGTAATGACAGTTCTCAGCGCTGAACAACGAAGGACTGCCTGCAAACCTGCCCCTGCCCTGGGAGGGCTTCCAGAAGTTTGTATCCACTCCCAGCGGGATGCAATGAACCTCAGTACGCCTGTCACATAGCGTTTTCCATATAGACCTATGCCTCTCCCAGAAGGTAACAACCGCGTCTGCATGCTGAAGCCAGTACTGAGAGACCATAAACGAATCAGACGGCGCGTATGTCCCCCTTAACCCCTGCTCAACGGAAATCTGGAAACAGTGTTCAGGCGTTCCATGTCCTACCCAGACAACCTTTGAGTCTTTTTTAAGAACAGAATCGGGAATATGGGAATGGGATACATGAATATCCGCGCCCATCCCCTCATCCCATTGGTTTTTGTCCGTACTCACTATGACCTTTGACTCATGACCCATAGACCGTTCATTGAGAGACAAGTCCTCTGCCACCCTGTGAAGACCCGAACCATTAGCCAATGTCCAGTGAGCTATCTTCATCTGCTTAATGCGCTGAACTGGTTTTATGAGATGTTACAGCCGAGCCTGCCGCGCTTGCTCCGCCCTCAGTCGCAGCGCTCACGGCCTTACTGTCAGCAGCTGATGCCGCTGTAGCCGCGCTGGATGAAG
>CAZEGE010000057.1:1992-9813 GCA_964511765.1 uncultured Anaerolinea sp. | reverse complement strand
GCGCTCACGGCCTTACTGTCAGCAGCTGATGCCGCTGTAGCCGCGCTGGATGAAGTACTAAGTGCCTTACTATCGGCAGTAGAAGCTGCCCCCCCCGCGCTTGTGGCCGCACTCTGAGCCGTGTCCAGACTTACCTCAGCCGCAAACGGCTTCGGATTATCCAGTATGCAGGCTGTGATTGCCGAAGCAGCCGCAGTCGCGGCAGTCGCAGTGAGCTGAATACCCGCTATGGCAGTCTGGCTTGAGGAATCATCATCAAGCCTTCCGGGTGTTGCAGTGGTATAAAGCAGTGCCTCGCTTGCAGCAGCCGAAGCGGTCAGAACAGAGGTGTTTGCAGAAGACCCCTTCCTCTTGCACCAGAAATAATAACTTGCCGTAACCGCTATCTGAGGTACACCTACAAGGTAATTTTTATCGGCATTTGCCTTAGTAAGCACCGCGGTTGCGAACGCGGGCGTAATTGAAACTGCCTCATACTGGGCAGACCCTGACCCCGAATCCTGACAATAAAGGTACTCATCGCCATTGGACATATCGATATATCTCTGTCCAAGCGTGTGTTTTGCCGTTGCGCTTTCTACTGTTAATCCCTGTGCTAAAACCATCTAAATCACCTCCTTACGCTGTTATGTTCTGGGCTATGTTGTAAATCACACCCTGTTTGGAACTGTTGCTGGTCGTGAGATTCCCCATCAGGAATATCGCCCATGCAGTTGCATCCTGCCCTTGTGAGAATGTGAGTTTTTCCGGCCCTTCCAGTTTAAACTGCCTGTCCTGATGGATGCAGAACTGAAGATAATCGGAATTAAGCAGATAGAATGTGGACTTGGACGTATCGAGATTCGGCACACCGGTATCCCATATCATGCTCATACCGCCTATCTTGGTTACATCTATGTCGAGGAGCTTGGACATCTCCTCATCGATGAAGGTATGAGTACCCTTCGCCCGCTTGTAAGCTATGATGTACTCATAGACAATCTGGTCTGTCAGTGCCAGATCAGGCTTATCACCTGCCATGTTGTAGGCAATGGTATTCCTGAGATTGTCAATGTCCTTGATAAGCAGTTCGTAGGTCGTAGCGGACGAACTCTTTGTCTTGTTTCTCCACCATGAATTAGCGGAAGCAGACCTGTCTATCCCACCAATTGTGCCTGATGTCGGTGTCTTGGCTACAATCTGGGGAATGGAATGGATGTCTTTCGCCGCCGGTGAAGTCGCAAGCAGGCTGGTGTTGATTGTCGCCGCCATGCTTCTGTTGACGTTGCGGAGCTTTGAACCAACATAATTGGCAATCTTCCTCGACTCGCCCTGACACTTCATGATGTCCTTGTTATCAAGCAGAAGGGTCTGGACTGCGTGCTTCCAGTCGTACTTCGCGTTGGTCATGGTCTCTTTCAGGCTGAAGGTGATAACGTCCAGTCCGTCAAAGAACTGCATGGAGTTGCCGACCGCATACTCCAGCGGAATCTCTATATCCAGACCGCCATCGAGTTTTCTAACTCTGTTGTTAGTACCGAGGACCTTTGAATCCTTAGCGTCTTTGGCTATCAGATAATTGACCACCGGGACTTTTGAGAAAATATTGTCGAACGCATAGCCATCATCGTTTAAGACCTTGCTTAACGTAGTGGCTATAATTTCTGTATCTCTTGCTGTTGCCATATGGTATTAACCTCCTAAATCTTTTTGTACCTGTTTAATTATGTCCTCAAGGGACTGACCTTTAGGGCTTGACTGCTTGCGGCTGTCAGGTATCTCCACGTCAGAACTCTTTAATCGGTTGATTTTCCGTATTCTTTCTTCGGCTGTCTTTGATGCTTCGCTTCTTCTGTTCAGATGTTCGAGCATCGTTCTAATGCCTTTTTCGGAAGCAAGCATCGGGTTATGGAATCTTCCCTTATCAACGCGGACGTTAAAATCTTTGATAAATTCAAGGGCCTCTGCCTGATACTCAGGCTTTAGGTCTTTGAATCCATCCTTGCCCGCTTCAGCAAAGAGGTCTGAATATTCATCCGAGAGCTTCTTATATGTATTCATAAGACCCTCTCTGAATTCCGTTACCTCTTTATCTGTTTTTTCCTGCTCGGCAACCCTTAGCTTCTCGGCGATAGGGCCGATCTGCGCCTTGACAATCGATTCCGATATTGTCCGGGCAATCTTTACAAGGTCATCCTTGAATGGCATCAGTTCTTCGGGAATATCAAGGGCATCAATGGCAGAATCAAAACTCGTCTCTGCCGCTGCCTTCGCCTCCTTCGCCTCCGGGCCTGTCATCCTGCCTGCTGATACAAGCTGATTGATGCGGGCCAACTCGCCCTTCAGGTCTGATATTTCTTTCGTGAATGTCTCAGTGATTGACCCTTCCCTTTTTTCAGCCTCAGTCGCCCTTGTCTCAGCATCCTTCTTCTGAGTATTGAGCTGTCTTATGCGCTCCTGTGCAGTGAGCTTGTGGCCCCTCTTCTCTTGTGAGGTCTCCTTGCCCTCAGGAGTAGAATCTTCCTCAGCCCGTGCCTCCTGTTCAGAACGCACCATCTCCTCAAGGGTCTGATCCTGCTTCTCAGGCGTAACCTCAGAGTTCTTCCGCGTTTCTTCCACTACCGCTGTCTCAGCCATGCTTTTAATTCTCCTTTCAGCTTACGGCGCTGTAACCGATTTGGGATTTAACGGAATCCCATTCCGACTTAATCTACTCCATCCTGCAACCATGCCTTTTAGCTATTTGCCTTAATTGACCTCTTGTATGATAAACAATTGGATCTCCGGTCAGGTCTGTATCTACACTGTCAACTCTGCAATCATGGTAAGCCGGAATCATTGTCTGATAATCTTTTTTCATATTCTTACCGCACTGCGGGCATATTGCCTTATGATCCGCATAAACACTGTAATACAAATCCTCCCTATGCCCACACCCGCATTTGAACGCGTAATATGGCATTAGACCATACTCCCCTGCGGCATCAGACCGCTACCCGGCCCCATGCCTTCAGTCCCGGCCCCTACGGATTCATTAAAATCAGGCATCCGCTGTCTACCATTGCCGCCTATCTGCTGCTGAGGCATAACCCCTTGATTAATGGGTATATCCTCATTCATAATCAAATCAACTATTTTGTCTATCGCTTCAGGAGGCAGAAGCTCATGTTTTAAGGACAGACTTAGATTCAGGCCCTTCTTATCCTGCACCGGCTGCGCTGCCTGCTGTTGCGCCTGCATAGCCTGTTGTAATTCGGTTATTATCTTCCCCCTCTCTCTGATGTCGTAATCCCTTAGAATCTGGTCAAGAAGTGTCGGAGATTGAATAAAAATAGGATTCCCGCCTATTATGGTCAGAGCTTCAGTCAACTGCTTGCGCTCAATCGCTTTGTTCTTTGGACTCTTTGACTCAATATCTATCTCAATATCGAGGTCAACATCTATGTTCAGCCCTGCCAGTTCCGCATAGCCGCCGAATTTCACCTGCTGGATTAATTTCTCGATCATGCTCGATAGCCAGACCTTCACGGTATTGAGCTTATCCCCTTCCCTAACCTTCCCTTGCTGTTCCGCTATCTGAGCCTCAGTTGCAAACTTCGCTCCTCCTGTCAATCCCCTGTCTTGAGAGGATTGACCCATAATCTGGTCAAAATCCCTCATGCCGATGTCAAGATGCTCTTTTGGGGCTGTGCCTACCTTTAAATCATTATTCACCACCCAGACATCACCTGGACTATTCAGCCTTACGCTCTGACTAATGCCGTCTTCAAGTTTCGACTGTTCCTGTTCATCTACGGAAGGCTTTATCGCCAGCTTCGGAACAGACCTCTTGGCGAGGTCTCGAAACCAGACCCTTCCTTCCCTCTGGTCTTCCTGTATCTGTCGGCCTGTTGAGATTTCAGGCTTGGGGAATACCTGGCCCGGTATCTCACAGAATTTGATTTCAATATATGGGTCTGACTCAATGCCTTCAGGCATATCATCGTATCTGAGGAATTCATCCTCCATTTCCCTGCATAATACAATTAATTTTTTATCGACTCGGTCGTATATCTCAAAAATCTTAACTTCTATCTCCCAGTCATCCTTGCTCTTATCTTTCAGCTTATCCCTTAATTTCTCCAGCACATCAGAACTATATAACCCAGATTGTGTAAGTTCTTCAAATGTCCTGTCTATCTCCTCACCCTTCCACCTTGCCCTGTTCGGATCGTTTTTGCACCGGGAATCAATCAGAAACTTGAATGGATCAACCCGGATAGAGGAAAATTTGACATCATTCAGCATCTCGCCCGGTTCTATCTGGTCTGTTGTTATGCCATCTACAACAACCGGATTGCCTGCCTTTGGATTGGGCTGCCAGTCCTTATCGTTTAATACCTTAACAATCCCCCACGCACAATGAGCATCTGCCAAACAGGATTTAACCTCGTATTCGAATCCATCCATGTCATTCAAAATCTTATTTACTTCTGATTCGTATGTTTTAGCTTCTGCTTCCGCATTGGGGTTTGCCTTCATAATCGCTTCTGTAGCAGTTAGGAATATCTCAGGACGATATAGAATCAGAGAGGGTATCTCGGTTTTCAGGTAGGATAAGAGCAGGTCAAAACGGTATCTCTTGCTTTTTGAGGATGTCGTGTCCTCACTCCGCTTACCGTCCTTCATCCAGTCGGGGCCATAAACGGCTTTATAGTTATCCTCCCAGTCCGGCTCAAACTGCTTGCGGAGGGCCTCGGCCTCATCGAGCCGCCTATGCCATTTTCTTACTTCAGATTTATCAGACATATACCCCTTCTGGCTGTTCACTGCGTTTGTAGAACCAATTCACACTGTATTGTTTAACAGCAGGCTGTGGAACTCTTGAGGTCATGGGCCTGGAGGAAACTAAATAGCGAGATTCGTCGTAACAATTATGAACTACAATGCCGCCATTGACAGCAAAACACTTTGTTGATGGAACACTCAGACAATAAACATCACTACGACCATGAGGAACTACACTAACAACTCTTGGATTGCCTTTTACTGCAATAGGTTGAACAAGTCTTTCCTGCCACGTATTTATTAACAAACCTGACTGAACCACAGACGATACATTTTCTTTCAATGCTATCAATTCCCTGTCTTCTCCTCCATGCTGATTTGCAGTTGTTAGAGCAGAATTTTGACCGTTTAGGCATGCCCTGAAACTTTTGCCCGCATTTGAGGCATTTAACTGCAACCTTGACACTAAGAGGCTTCCTGCAATTCTTTTCGAAGTGTTCTTTATGCCATTCTTTGCCTTCACTGCTTCTATGCCATACCCTTGCTCCTTCATGCATAGCTCGTATCCAATTGGGATTAACTCCACGTTTCCCTGAGTGATAGCTTGAATGGGACGACCTGCTGATAAGATCGAGATTATCGGGCTGGTTATTGCCCCTATTATCATCCTTATGATGGACTGCAAACCCAATAGGGATTTCTCCATGTACTTCTTTATAAACTTCTCTATGTAATCGTTTGCCTTTTTTCTGAAAGTAGAAGCCGCATTTGTAATATCGTTCCCCATTGAACTCTTGAATTGAATCATTAATAATATTGACTTGCATATCTTTCCATCCTCCTGATTGACAAGATACGATATGCTATCATAAATAACTTTGCCTGTCAAATCTTTCGTCTCAAACCATTCATAATCATCAGTGAGAAATTTATGTTCAGGAGTGCAAATCACTTCCCGCCCATCATCGAAAACAACCTTAACAGTCTCAACATTCTTTCTGGTCATACGGCAATCAGTGTAAGGCTCAAATCTACCATTAACAGACAAAATTTTCCCATTTGTCTCAACAATATTTTTAAGTTGTTTAACACCCATATCTGTCATAACTTCTGTATCTCCAGAGAGACAATGATCCTCTGAATTCGTGTCCACGTCTTCCGGGTTTAGCCTATCAATCGGGATTGCCGGAACAGTCCTCCACCAGTGCACACAGGTATTGAATACAAACAGGTGAGGCAAACCATCTTTATCGAGCCTGAACCGCTCATGAAGCTGATGCTTACCTTGTAGTCTTGATTTTTTGGCATTAACTGAAATTTCCCTGTCAAACCACACCCCCTCTTCGGCCATCGTCTCGGCAATGCTCGGCAGCTTCTCGGCCATCTCGTTTTGATTTGACGGTTTATCCCATATCGAGGCATCTGCTATTGACAGCGTTATCCTCTCATTATGCTCCTGCTCGATAGTATGGATTTTGATAGCAACATCTCTTGCGGGCATCTCTATGCCCTTATTGGGAGATGTGCATCCGTATAACTCACGATAGCGGTATAATTTGTTATCATAATCGCTGAAATACCAACCGAGACTGAACGGTTTTGCATATCCCCAGTCAAAAGAGCGGAATATTTTAATGTTTGCCCTTGGCGTCATGCGCTCGAAATCAAATACTCTCAATAGCCTCTCAGGCGGGTTTGCAGGGTCAATACCATGTTTTTCCCTCTGAATCTCCATGAACGCCGCTCCCGGAACGTAATCCCAATCCCCCTCCTCTAACTGCTTCCGTTCCCTCTCGGGGAGAGTGGATAACCACAACGCGTATTCCCTGCGCTGATCCTCTGACATCATAGTATTATCTTTTAACGATGCGGGCAGGAAATACCGCGTTCGTCCGTGTTCGTCCGTATAAACTACGTTTCGCGCAACATCAACATAATTGCTCTTGAGGTAATTGTGCCCAATATTGCCCGGGTTACTCGCCAGCCTCATTAACCCCTTCGGTGCGCTCCGGGGCCGTAGCCGGGACTGCAAGTACAGCAACTGGAACTCTGTGAAATGCGACGCTTCGTCAATGCAAATGTCGTCGTACTCAGCGGATTGATACTGATAAACGTCGTCTTCGGAGGAGCAGTAGCCAAACTCCTGTATGCTGCCGTTGTGGAATCTCCACTCCCGCCCCTCGTTACGGGGAACAGCGCAATTATGGAAAAAACGCCTTGCCTTGCGTAATAGAGATTTTTCCAGCTCGGGGAATGTTCGCCGCAGGATCAACCCGATACTGCCGGGATACTGCATACGCCTCTGAAGGCAGAACGCGAGTAGGCCCTCGCTTTTGCCTCCCCCTGCCTGACCGCCGAACAAAACAGAATCTACAGTTGATAAATTTTTGAGCAGAAACGTTTGTTTAGGGGAAATAACTATATCAGATGATTTATCACTCATTTCCTGTTTCCATTCCCATGGGCCCACTCCCCTCGCCCGAATTGGTAATAAAATTGACTGTAGTTGCTATCTCGCCTGTATGTTCAATCGTGGTTTTGTCTCCGTATTTTTTGGGCAGCAACTTGGACGCTATCCATTTGCGACTATCAATTCTCAATTGGTCACGCCGCACCCGCTCCGGCCTACTCTGCATTCGGCCTTGCTCATCAACCTCATAATCCCTGCTATCGTCGTCCGCTATTGTTATGATTTCGTCTGTGAGTTTTTCAGTGCGCTCCTGAACCGCGCGAGCGTAATCGGCTGCAAAATCCGCATATTTGTTTAACCATTTAACAACTGTATGCCTCTCTGGGATTTTGATTTCATTTTGGAGAGTGCCTGCAATCTGATGCAGGGAGTGCCCATCCGCGATTAGTGAGCATATTAGTTGGTGCATCTCTTTTTTATATTCTGATTTCCGGCCCTGCATAATTGCACTATAGTGCAATATTTGCAGTTTGTCAAGAGATTTTTAAGATAGTGCAGGAATTGCACGCGTGAGGATTGCCGGAGAGGCGCTAACGCGTGCTGGTTGATAGCGTAGTATAGCCTGTTCGGCTCACGCCTGCGGGCCGTTGGTTTGTCAACACATT
>CAZEGE010000057.1:0-1982 GCA_964511765.1 uncultured Anaerolinea sp. | reverse complement strand
TTGCAATTGTAATAATCCTTATAAATCGTATAGTTATCGTAGTGGGGCAATTTGCCCTTGCACAATGCAATATCCGCAAAAAGAGGCTGGTTGTAACTCATTGATAATGCGCAACAATATAATTATTAATTTATTGGCATAGCTGGCACGGAGGTTGCATATACAATAGTAGATAACAAATCAACAGCCCGCGGGCGGCCTGTGAGCGCGCCGGGGCACAGGAGGTTTATCGTAATCCCGTCTTCCTGATAATAAGGGCTAAAAACTGTCATAACAAATCCTTAGAGCGGACGGGATAAAGACCACGCCGCTCAAGTCAAGCGTTATGCCCCATGCCCGGAGCTATATAGCATATCCGTTTGTTCGTAAGCATCCTGTGGCGTGTCAGGAATAAACAAACTTCCTTGTGCCTTGTGCTGCTCGAATCGTGCCACGCCAGCCTTGTAGTAGTCCGCGTCAAGCTCGCATAGCGTCAGGTCATAGCCGAGGTTGTGGCAGGCTATGGCGATGCTCATCGAGCCGCCGTGCGTGTCAAGGATGCGCTGCCCCGGCTTGGCGTAGTTGGTCAAAAGCCATTCATAGAGCTTTACGGGCTTTTGTGTGGGGTGAATCCTCGTGTCTGTTTGTTCGCCTCTGTGATACCTAAAAAACCTAATTGCTGTAGTGAATGAAGTCCACGCAAGCTCTGCATCAGCGAATGAAAATCCATCATTTTTTTTATCCCAGATAATCCAGCATGAACTACGCAATGGCATTGCATCAATAAAATGATTAGCTCCAAAAATTATTTGGTTTTTAGATACCCGCTGCAATTCAATAAAATAATCCTTGCTTGGCGCGCTGCAATCCCATGATTTAATTTCATGCTTTGATCCACTCCAGTTTGAGTTTCCGTCCATCCCAATCCCATAAGGCGGGTCAACAATTGCTAAATCAAAAGCCTTGTCCGGCAATCCGGCCATGTATTCCATGCAGTCAATATTCAAAAGTTCTATGCTCATATCCACCTTAAAACCGGCATAACCCGGCGTTCAACTCGGACACGCTAAAGCGTGCCGGTTAACTCTACGTTAAGTGTAAAGGCATAATTGCGCCTGTGCCTGTTCGATTCGTTCGCAAGATGTCTCAAAGTGTTTCCTTCCAATTTCAATGCCTGTGAATTTTAATCCGAGGCTGACAGCCGCAACCCCAGTGCTTCCACTTCCCATGTACGGGTCAATTATCATTTTGGCCTCTTTTGCAAAACCAATACACCATTTCATCAGCGCAATCGGTTTCTGTGAAGGATGCACTCTCACAATGCCAAATTCATCACCTTCACGGATACAGCCGTCTGATATTTGCCTGTGAACTTTCACTTGGTTTATCATGTTCGTCCAAGCTATTTCAGCATCAGAATAAGACTTCGGGGCCGCTTGTTCAACAGCTCGCTTCAACCATATCAGCCTTCCCCGTCCCGTCAGTTGTTCCATATAGTTTTCGCCCCAAATCACAGTCGGCAGTCCGAGGGCAAGCAAAGGCAACACATCAAACGGCCTATCGTCTCCGGTTATCTTTGCGCCCGTTGTCCGCTGTGTGAAATCTATGCCATAGGGCGGGTCTGTTATCAATGCCGCCTGTTCCCTCGAAAGAGAAGGCAGTATTTCAAGCGCGTCTCCACAGTAAAGAATGGCGTTTCCTATTTCAACCTTTTCAATCAAAATGAAATACCTCACTTAACAAATTGCTCAACCAGACGGGCGATAAAGCCTGTCGGTTTTTGCAATCGTGGTTGCGCCCGCTGGTTAGTTTGGTCGTTATAATGCTATGAACTCCGTCCTCCACCTGTACCCCCGGTTCAATTCAAGGATGCAGGTTTGCACCCGCGAACCATCAAACACCTTTCGGGGTAAGTGGGTCACGCTCTTCAACCCGAACTGCTGCAAGTCCTTTGTCCGCTTGGCCGAATTGATAACCGACAGCCAAGGCATCAAGGCTATGAC
>CAZEGE010000056.1:0-20905 GCA_964511765.1 uncultured Anaerolinea sp. | reverse complement strand
GATAGAACATGGAATTTCTTTTGCAACCTCTTACACTTCTGACCTTCTTCCCGCTCCTGGGCGTGCTCGTGATTCTTTTTATGAATTCCGAGTGGAAGACCGCCATTCGCTGGGTCGCGCTGGTCACATCTTTGATCACACTTGGCATTTCGTTGTGGGTGCTTACGATGTTCAAAGCGTCGAACCCCGACCTGCAACTGGAAGCCAAATACGCGTGGATCACTGTCGCTGGCTGGAATATCTACTACTACCTCGCAGTGGATGGCTTGAGCATTTTGCTTGTATTGCTCACCACGTTTCTCACACCGATTTCCCTGCTTTCCACTTGGACAGCCGTTGAAGATCGTGTGAAGGACTTCATGATCTTCTTCCTGTTGTTGGAAGTGGGTATGACGGGCGTATTCCTCGCGCAGGATCTCTTCCTGTTCTACATTTTCTGGGAATTCACCCTCGTGCCGATGTACTTCCTGATTGGCTTGTGGGGCGGTCCACGACGTATCTATGCTGCGGTCAAGTTCTTCCTTTACACCATGGCAGGTTCCATTTTGATGCTGGTTGCCATTTTGTTCCTTGGCATCAAAGCGAATACCTTCAGTATGCCAGCCTTGCTCACCCGCCTGCCTGATTTGTACGCGAGCGGCATGATCGACCCGAGGACCCAGCTGCTGCTCTTTATCGCATTCGCAGCCGCGTTTGCCATCAAGGTTCCAATGTGGCCGCTGCATTCATGGCTGCCTGATGCCCATGTAGAAGCTCCAACAGCAGGTTCCGTCATTCTTGCGGGTGTGCTCTTGAAGATGGGTACCTATGGTTTCCTGCGCTTCAACATTCCGCTCTTCCCGAATGCCACCGTTCAAGCCGCCCCCTGGATTGCGCTTCTCGCGACCATCGGTATTATTTATGGCGCGGCGGTCTCCTATGCCCAGGCAGATGTAAAAAAATTGGTTGCCTATTCATCGGTTAGCCACCTTGGCTTCGTAATGCTCGGCTTGTTCGCTTTGAATCCGGAAGGCGTAGCAGGTGCGATTTTGCAAATGGTCAACCACGGTCTGAGCACGGGCGCGTTATTCCTCCTGATCGGTATGATCTACGAACAGACACACACGCGCGAGATCAAGGTCTATGGCGGTTTGTGGAAGGTCACCCCGATTTTCGGCACGATCATGTTGATCGCATCGCTATCGTCCATGGGCCTGCCTGGACTCAACGGTTTCGTTGGCGAGTTCACCATTTTACTTGGCGCGTTCGGCTCGAAAGCCATTGGCAACCCGTGGTACGCGGGCATTTCCGCCATCGGCGTCATCATGGCGGCGGTTTATATCCTCTACATGTTCCAGAAGGTCTTCCTCGGCTCCGCTGGCGAGATCACCCATCATCACGAACTAAAAGACCTTAACTGGCGTGAGATCATCACCGTCGTTCCCTTGATTGTCTTCATGTTCTGGATCGGCCTCTATCCCAAACCGTTCTTCGACATTCTCGCCCCTGCGGTTGAAAAACTTTTATCCGCGCTGCCTTTATAGTATTTGATGTCATTGCTTTGAGTTGACGCCCTTGCAATGACATGAACCTGGAGCGTTCATGACGCAACTTCAATTTACAGACTTCTACACGATTCTTCCCTTCACCATCCTCGTGGTGTGGACCTGTCTGCTTTTGTTTGCGGACCTCTTCATCCCGAAGAACCACAAAGGCATCACGGCATTCCTGGCGGCCTTGGGTTTGGCGGTCACGTTGGGGTACTCGATCACCCAAATCGGCTTGTCAAGCGTTGGTTTTAACGGCATGGTTGTCCTCGACGGTTTCTCCACCTTTGCCAACGTGCTTTTACTTGTCAGCGGCTTATTCGGTGTTGCGCTTGCATACGGATATATCAAGCGCATGGGTATTGAGCGCGGTGAATATTACACCCTGCTTCTTTTCAGTGTGACAGGCATGATGTTGATGGCACAGGCCGCAGATCTCATCATCGTCTTTCTCGCGCTCGAATTGCTCTCCATTCCGCTTTACGTGCTTGCCGCCATCTCCCGCAAACTGGATTCGGAAGAAGCGGGCGTCAAATACTTTTTGCTTGGTGCCTTCGCCACTGGATTTGTTGTGTACGGAACTGCCCTGGTCTTTGGCGCGACGGGCGCCACATCCCTGAGCGGTATTTTCCTTGCCGCTTCCAACGGGACCTCAGGTCTGCTCCTCACCATTGGAGCTGCTCTTATCCTTGTCGGATTTGGCTTCAAGATTGCGGCAGTTCCCTTCCACATGTGGACGCCGGACGTCTATCAGGGCGCACCCACCTCGGTGACAGCTTTCATGTCCTCGGGCGCCAAGATCGCGGGTTTTGTCGCCTTGCTGCGCGTGTTTGCCACCGCCTTCCCATCTATTTCCACCGACATGACAAACATCCTCTGGGCAATGTCCGCCTTGACGATGATCGTCGGTAACTTCGTCGCCATTTCGCAGACCAATATCAAGCGCATGCTGGCTTATTCCAGCATTGCACATGCGGGTTATATCCTGATGGCTTTTGTGCCTTATGGAAACAAGGATGTCGTCGCCACATCCATCGCGGCGGGATTGTTCTATCTCATGACCTACGTGTTGACCAATTTCGGCGCATGGGCGGTGGTCATTACCCTTGAAAAAGCTGAAAGCAACCCTGCAACAGGCTCAGGGGGACGAGGTCTCGAACTCAGCGACTATGCGGGACTTGCAAGGAAATATCCTGCCTTAGCCGCCGCCATGACAGTATTCATGCTTTCATTCATTGGCTTCCCGCCCACCTTGGGCATGGTTGGCAAGCTCTATCTCTTCCGCGCCGCAATTGACGGCGATTTCATCGGGCTTGCAATTCTTGGTGTCGTCACATCGCTTGTCTCCGCATATTACTATTTGCGCGTTGTTGTCAATATGTACATGCGGGAAGGCGAACCGCTCACTGAACACGAACCCTGGCTTGGTTTCACGACAACCGTCACCGCAGTGGTAATTGTTGTGATGAGTTTTGCACCACAGGTGTTGTTCCTGCTGGCGGGCACTGCGGTATTGAGATAATGCTTAAAAAGTAACAAGGCCATCAGAATTCGATGACCTGGTTACTTAAAAAAAATAGGTTAAAGTATATGTGGTATACGCCTTGATTGTATTGGTAAGTATATATGATGTGCAAAGAAAAACTTAAGAGCTATTCTTTCGCAGCTCAAACAGATATGGGAAGTTTAGCTTGTCCGATATTTTTTGAAGGATAATTGGCATCACAAGTGCAAACGTCACTCCGATGATGATGTGGACAACCCAGTTCTGTATTCCAAATCCATGTAAAAGCACCATGCGCATGCCTACCCCTGATAGCATGTGAACAAGGTAGATCTGGAGCGAAAATATTCCGAGAACCTGAAAAAAATGTGCCAGATTTTTTTTTGCAAGATACTGGGACAAAACTGTGCAGGCAATGATTCCAAGAGTTGCCAAATATAGAAAATAAAAGAGATGTGAACGATCCGCCAAACGGGTGGGTGAAATCAGGTTCTCAAAAATAAAATATCCCGAACCCATTAATGCGGTAAACAGCAAAATGACGATCCAAAGGGGAGTCCTGTGATTGTCTGCTTCCATGAAATGGTTTCTAAACATGACACCGCTTGCAAAAAAGATTAGGTGAGTGCAAAAACCGGGAATCGCCATAATATCGAGGGGAAGTGGGTAAAAGTATAAGATAATTGCCGTGACCAGTGTGAGCGGAGCGGCATATTTACCGAAATTGCTGAAAATCGCATATGTAACGTACATCAATAGCAGCGCGTATAGAAACCAGAATTGTCCCCATGGGCGATATACAATGGCAAGCAAGTCGGATAAAGTTGCGCCTTGCTGGGTTTGACTTGAAAACAATACCTCAATGCTTACTTGCAATATGGACCAGATGATATATGGATAAGCAATCCGCGAAAATTTATCAAGTAAATAGTTTTTGGCTCCTCGTTTCTGAAAACTGCTTTCTACAAACAGCCCGGACAGGAAAAAGAAGAATGGCATGTGAAAGCCGTATAGAATGCTGTCTGAAAGCGCAAAAAAATGTTCAGGTATATGAATACCTCCGTGATAGGCGCTGCTCAGCAGGTGACCGTAAACCATCAGAATGATCCCGATCCCTTTTCCGTAATCAACCCAGTTTGTGCGAGTATTCATAGTCCCTTCTTTTCGTGTTTGTTTTCACGTATTTTATTTTTTATTGACATCATTTTTCTTTGCGGTATAATACCGTTCGCCTCTTTAGTTGGCTCCGTAGCTCAACGGCAGAGCAGTTGCCTCTTAAGCAATTGGTTGAGGGTTCGAATCCCCCCGGAGTCACAAAGAAGGCACCCGCAATTGCGGGTGCCTTCTTTGTTATTTCAAAACGTCAATGATCCACACGATTAACGGAGCTACCGCCAGCGCAGGCAGGAAATTCCCCACGCGGATTTTCTTGATTTCCAAAAGATTGTTGATGGCAAGGCCCAATAAGATGACTCCACCTGTGGCAGTCATTTCATTCATCATCGGCTCGGTGACGATGGCGCTTAATTGCCCGGCCAGCAGGCTGATGCCGCCCTGGTAGATGAGAATGACGGCCGAGGAAAACATCACCCCAATTCCCAAAGTGGATGCAAATGCGATGGAAGCAAATCCATCCAATGTGGATTTTACAGCCAGCAGGTTGTAATCGCCGGTCAAACCGTCCTGGATTGAGCCAAGAATAGCCAGGGGACCTATGCAATAGAGCAGGGAGGCGGTCATAAAGCCGCGAATGAATTTCGAACCGCTGCCCGTTTCCGTGTCTCGTGAGAAGCGTTCTTCAAGAGTTTGACCAAAGGTTTGCAGCCAGTCTTCAAGCCCGATCCATTCCCCGATCAAGGCGCCGATGATCAAGGCGCCCAGCACAATGAGTTGATTTCCGCTTTTGAAAAACATTTGCAGACCCATTGCCGCAGTGAACAAACCCAGGCCTGCGATGACGGTATTCTTGTATCGTTCAGGGATGCGCGCGCCAAAGATTAAGCCAATCGTCCCGCCGACTAATATCGTGGCGACATTAATAAAAGTACCTGTCATATCATTCCTTTATATGATTCAATTTGAATTCCGAAGTCTGAAATGTATTTATGGTTTCGCCAGGGAAGTCTTCTTTCCCTCATTTTGATTTTCGAGGATCTCAAGCACAAAACACAACGATGACAACCTGTTAAGGTAGCGCTGCAGATCTGGGTTGGCTACTTCCTCCTCATCGAAGAGACTAACCACACGCCGTTCCGCACGGCGGATGATGGCTCGTGCCATCGAAAGGGCCGCGCCGCCGAGCGTATCGCCGGACAAAATAAATTCCTTTGGCATCTCAATGATCGTGCTGATTTCATCGGTTTGCTTTTCCAGCCAGTCAACGCGAGATTCGTCGATGAAGTGAAAGCGCTGTGCGTTCTCCGGTGTGGCGGCAACCTCCGCCATCAACTTGTAAAGATCCCGTTGGGCTTCTAGCAGGATCGGCGGAGTCTGGGGCGCGATACATTGCGCGCGTGCCAGGCCAAGCGCGGTGGAGGCCTCATCCAACGCGCCGATGGCTTCCATACGGACATGATATTTCGGGACGCGACCTTCGCCAAGCAAACCGGTTGTGCCGTCATCGCCTTTTGCGGTGTAAAAAGTCATGCGTGCATTATAACCACTTTATGAAAGCCTCGCTTATAATTTCAAGATGCTTATACCCATTCATGAAGAGACGATGCGCGAGGCATTAAGCCGGCACTTCAGCCCGCGCGCCCTGGAAGCCATGATCGCCGCCAACCTCAAACAGGACGCGTGGCGCGGGCAGATCGGCCACGACGAATATCATTTTGACAATAACGCCATCGACAAAGGCAATCATTACATTGTCGAACAGCGTAGTTGCGTGATTGCAAGCCTGCATACCCCCGATCTGCTTTCGGCGTGGACCGCTTTTGGAAGACTGCTTCACACCGCGCAGGATTTCTACTCTCATACAAATTACATCTCGATGTGGCTGGATCGATACAAAGGCACGCCTCCTCCTCCATCTGAAATTGATCCTATTCAAAAGGGCTTGCTGCGAAGCCCGAGCCTGCACTCTGGCAAAATTTACCTGCCAATGGACGTGCTCTATTTCATCCCACTCCTGCGTAAGTTTTCACTGAAACTTTTACCGGGGAATTCACATGGACGCATGAATTTGGATTCGCCGCAACAGGGGCCGAATTTTTCCTATGCCCGCGCCGCCGCGGTCAAACGCACGCAATATGAATTTGAACTTTTACAAAAATTGCTCACTCCTGAGTTACTCGCGCGCTTTGTAGATAAGTGACCAAAAATTCCCCAACCAGAGATAAAAGGTATAATAAAAATCATGGACACAAAAATTCAACTTAACGAATCAATGAAAGACGCCATGAAGAGCGGCGACGAAGTCCGCAAGCGCACGGTGCGGATGGTGCTTGCCGCCATCAAACAAGTCGAAGTGGACAAGCAAAACCCGCTCGAAGACCTGGCGATTGTGGGATTGATTCAAAAAGAGATCAAGAACCGCCGCGAGGCGATTGAAGAAGCGAAAAGGGCCAACCGTCCCGACCTTGTCAATGATAACGAGGTCGAGATCAAAGTATTGGAGGTTTTTCTGCCCAAAGCCATGCCCGCCGAAGAATTACGCGCACTGGTGCAAGCCGCCATTGTTGAGACGGGCGCATCTGCTCCGAACGACATGGGCAAGGTGATGAAGGTTGTCATGCCCAAGATCGCAGGGCGCGCCCCGAATGATATGATCAGCGCCACGGTAAAAGAACTGCTTACCAAGTAAGATTTCACCGCGAAGAAACAAGGGCATTGAACATGCCTGCTTCCTTCGCGGTTTATTTCCATGACTGTACGCACCCCCGTTTCCACTCGAATTCGTATTTTACAGGTCAGCCTGATTCTCGCGGTCAGTCTTATCTCTTATGCCACGCTTACCATGCCGATAGGGCTGCGCCCTACCACACAGGCAGTGGATATTGGGGATGTGGCGCAGATCACCCTGAAATCTCCGCGTGATATTGAGTACGTAAGCGAAATCCGCACAGAGGAAGCCAGGAAAGCAGCTGAGAGCGCAGTCCAATCTGTCTATAGTTCGCCGGATCCTGTCATTGCACGTCAGCAGATCGAACGTCTGCGCACCACATTGCAGAACATCACCACGATTCGGGCAGATGTTGAAATCACCACGGATGAGAAAAAATCCAAGATTCTTGCGCTCAGCGACGTGCGCTTGAAAATAGAGACGATCGATTATTTACTCAATATTTCCGATTCTCGTTGGGAGACTGTTCAGGCTGAGGCTGTGCGCGTGCTGGAACAGGTCATGCGTCGTGCAATTTTCGAAGATAAAGTAGATGGGGCCCAATCGGGTATTTCTTCCTTTGTCAGCCTCACCTTGAATGAACAACAGTCCACGCTCGTGACCGAACTGGTGAGCGCCTTTGTCGTCCCCAATAGTTTTTTCAGCGATGAACTAACCACTGCCGCACGCCTGACTGCGCGCGATGCAGTCAAACCAGTCGTACAAACCTATAAAACAGGGGAGACCATTGTACCGGCTGGCGAAATCATCACCCCCGCGGATATGGAAGCCTTCCAACAACTCGGCATAATCAGCCCCGGCCAGCGCTGGGAGGACATGCTTGGCGCTGCCGCCATCATCATACTTTCGGCGGTGCTCGTCCCGCTTTATTTCTTCCGCCGAAAACGCTCGGTGATCATAAATGATCCGCGCAGTATTCTTGTGATCGCGCTGGTGTTTGTTATATTTTTGATCGGTGCACGCTTGTTCACCGACCGTACGCTTGCACCGTATGGATATCCCTTGCAGGCCGCCGGGTTATTAATTGCCACTTTATTTGGCCTTGAAGTGGGTTTTGTCATTTCAATTCCACTTTGTTTGCTGGCGGCATACGGTTTATCGAATACGCTTGATCTTGCACCGTATTATTTGCTTTCGTCACTGATCGGTTTGCTTGCACTTGGTCCTGCACGGCGGTTTTTGGGATTCGTCCGCGCCGGGATTGCCATTGCGCTTTCAGGCCTGGTGGTCCTGATTGCCTATCGTTTGCCGTTTTACTCACCCGATTGGCTGGGTGCGGTTCAATTCATTGGCATTGTTACCTTTGCCGGTTTTGCCGCAGCCAGCATTACCCTTTTGCTTCAATACATGTTTGCCCAATTGCTTGGCCTTACCACTGCCTTGCAACTGCTTGATATATCCCGTTCGGATTCCCCGCTCTTGCAGTTCTTCCTCCGCAATGCGCCCGGTACGTATCAACACAGTTTGCAGGTTGCAAACCTGGCCGAGCAGGCTGCGGAAAAGATTGGCGCAGATCCTTTGCTTACACGTGTTGGCGCGCAAATCCATGATATTGGCAAGGCGCTCAACCCCAGCTTCTTTATTGAGAATCAATTACCGGGCAATGTCAATACGCATCAGGATGTCGATCCCGAAGAGGTTGCCGCCACCATCATCCGCCATGTGACCGACGGGGTGCAACTTGCCAAAAAACATCGGCTCCCGCGCCGCCTGCACGACTTTATCCTCGAGCATCATGGCTCGCTGATTACACGTTATCAATATAACCAGGCCATGGAAGCGGCTGGCGGTGATGTGACCAAGGTGAACATTGAAAAGTTCCGCTATCCCGGCCCCCGGCCTGCCTCGCGTGAAACCGCTTTACTGATGCTGGCAGATGCCACCGAAGCCCGTACCCGTGCTGAGCGCCCTGCGACCGATGACGATTTACGAATATTGGTACAAAGCGTTATTGACACAGTCCAAAAATACAACCAGCTTGACGACACCCTGTTAACCTTGCGCGATCTCAACCTCATCACCGAATCCTTTGTCACCACCTTGCGCGGCAGTCATCATCCACGCATTCAATACCCCAATGCCAAAGCGCCAGACCAGGATTCAACTGCTCTCGCTCTGAGAAAAGAAAAATGATCTTTATTGACAATCAACAGGATTTTTTGGAATCAGCCCTGCTCGAAAGAGCCGCCCGCTTCACTTTGGAGACTTCAACTGCGCGCATTCCGGGCCTCGAGCCTGATTCTGCCAGCACTTCGACTGGGCTCAGTGCAAATGCAGACATTACCATCGTCCTGACAGATGACGCGCAATTACAGGAACTGAATCGAGACTACCTCGGCGTGGATGCGCCCACGGATGTACTATCCTTTCCCGCCTCCGAATCGGACCCTGAAACTGGTGCGGCATATCTGGGAGATATCCTCATCTCGATCCCCCGCGCAACCCAGCAAGCGCAGGTCGCAGGTCATCCTGTGGAGGCGGAAGTGCAGTTATTGGTTGTTCATGGTGTTTTGCACTTGCTCGGTCATGACCATGCTGAGGCGGAGGAAAAATCCCGCATGTGGGCGGAGCAGGAAAAGGTTTTGGAAAGACTCGGGTTGGGTCATATCAAAATTCAGGATTCGGAATGAAGTCGTTTTTTTTATCCCGCATCCAGTCGTTTCGTCATGCCCTGCAGGGATGGTTTTATGTTTTGGAGACCCAGCGCAATGCATGGATCCATAGCGCCATTGTCACCCTCGTTTTTATTTTGGGGCTTTGGCTTCGTCTCCCGCCGCATGATTGGGCGGTGATCATTCTCACGGCGGCGCTGGTGTTCACCGCCGAGTTCATCAACACCTCCATAGAAGTAACCGTCGACCTGGCCAGTCCGGACGCGCATCCGCTTGCCAAGATCGGGAAAGATGTCGGCGCTGCGGCAGTGCTGGTGTCTGCCTTGGCCGCCATCCTGATCGGCTTATTACTGCTCGGCCCTCCGCTCTGGCTGAAACTTACCGTACTACTCGCTCATTAATCGTAACCTTCGTCAGGAGTTCCCATGTCCCTCTCTTTTAAATTCGGCACGGTTGGTTCACCGATAGGTACGCCTAAAAAACCGGGCGGCTCTGTGGGTGCGATTGAATTTAGCAAATCCATTGGATTGGATGCGTTTGAACTCGGTTGGGTTCAATCGGTACGCGTGACCGAGGCGACCTGCTCGGCAATCAAATCCACGAGCGAAAAACACACTGTTTCATTGAGCGTGCATGCACCCTACTTTATCAACTTGAATGCAAACGACGATGAATGGCCCAAATCCCGCAAACGCTTAATGGACGCGGCGCATTACGGTTTTCTCGCAGGTGCAACGGATATTATTTTTCACCCCGGCTCGTATTTTGGAAATAACCCTGCGGAAGTATTGAAAGTTGCCATTCCGCGCTTGCAGGGATGTGCACGGGAAATGCAAAAGAATGGCGATAAAGTAACGATCCGCCCTGAAACGATGGGCAAATCAGCCATGCTTGGTTCGCTTGAAGACGCTCTTGCCATGAGTAAAGCCATTGACATGGTGCAGCCCTGTCTCGATTTCGCTCATCTGCACGCCCGCCCCGGCGATGGCACGATGAATACATACGATGAATGGTCCCGTTTGCTGGAGAAATATGGGAAGGAACTTGGCAGCGAAGCCTTTAAGACCTTGCACATCCATCTCTCTGGTATTGAGTATGGACCGAAAGGCGAGAAGAACCATCTGCCCCTCGCTGATGCAGATCTGGATATGAAAGCCCTGTTCAGGGCTTTCAATGAATTTGGCTGTGCAGGCCGCATTCTGTGTGAAAGCCCCATCATGGAAGAGGATGCGTTGAATATGAAAAAAACATGGATGAAGATAAGCGGGGAGAAGGAATAGCAGGCATGAAAATCCCTGCACATTGAGCAGGAACTTTTTTCTAAAATATGGGCATGGATTTCCGTTTACTGGTTGGCAGCCAGTTCAAAGTCGGTGGGGAGCAGCGGGAGTAAATAAAAACACAGAGACACATCTTCACCGGGTTGATTGTTTCTGTGTTTTGAATCTCCGTGGGAAAAACTTAGTTGGAAATATATTCTCTCAAACTATGTTCCACTGCATAAGCCGCCGCTTCGGCGCGGTTGTTTACGCTCAATTTTGAGAGGATGCTCGAAACGTAATTTCTGACAGTCCCTTCGCCGAGGAATAAGCTCTTGGCGATCTCACGGTTGGTCTTGCCTTCAGAGACCAGCAAAAGCACATGCTTTTCCTGCTGACTCAAATGAGCGAAAGCCGAAGCCTCCTCCTCTTTAACCGCGCGGCGTACTTCCTGGAACACGCGCTGGGTGACAGCCGGGTCAAGCAATGCCTCGCCTCGTCCAACAGATTCAAGCGCTTTGATTAAGTCTTCGCTTCCGATTTGCTTGAGAATATATCCCGAAGCCCCCGCCCGGATGGCGGAGAACAGCATTTCATCCTCGGCATAGGAAGTGAGCATGATTACTTTTGTATTGGGGAATTGGACCACAATTTGTTCGCAGGCTTCGATCCCCGACGTGCCGGGCAGACGAATATCCATCACGACAACATCCGGTTTCAATGAGGCTGTTTGTTCAAGTGCCTCACGTGCGGAGCCAGCTTCCCCAACCACATCAAATTGAGAGTGACGGTCCAGCAGGGATCTCAAGCCGAGCCGTACCACTTCGTGATCGTCTACCAGGATAATTCTTTGTTTTTTCATATGCCTATTTTACCTCAGGAATATACAGAAAACGGGCAAAATTCACTGAATTTCCACTGAAAATGGGACGCAGACCTGCCTAATAGATTCAGTTTTTCTTTTTCAATGTCAGCAGGTGTTCCTCAATATGGGCCAGGTTGCGTTCCACCCATAGTTGCAAAGTCAATCCATCGCCCATCGCCTCGTGCCGGCTCTCGCGGGACCAGGCCTCCCGCGGCATGTTCTGTAAAATGTTGAGCAGGTCATCGATATTTGCGGAAAAATCGCTCAAAATATTTTCAAGCGGTTCATCCTTGTAGTAATGATTTGCCATCCATGTATCCGCATCAAAACCTTTGAATTGGGGGTTTTCCTCATTCAGCGTCTGGCGAATGCGAACGCCGTAGATCATCTTGTTCACATCACGCGTATGCGACGCGATCTGATGCACCGTCCATTCACCTTCCACTTTTGTAAATGGGTCGCCGCAAGACCGGCATGCAGAACAGAATTCCTGCGCCGCCTCTGCCAGCCTGGACATCAGCTTCACGCGATATTCAAATAATTCCTTCATTTTGCCTCCACCAAAGATAGTATATGTTCGACCACAGCCATGGAATTTTCAACTGCATGTACGTGCACGCCATGCGGACTTAATTCCTTGTCTGCTTGGCGGGATAATTCGGCCAAGCCCGCCTTGCTGGATAGATAAGCCCCGGCCTCTTTTTCCGTGCCTTCACCTGCCCCCGCAACGATATTGATAATCACCCTGCTACCTTTTTCCCTCTGCTGGGACGAAGCCTGCATCACGCGTCCCACAGACTGGATCATCAAAAATGCGCCTGTCAGGTTGACGTCCAACGTGCGGTGCCAGTCCCATTCATCCATGTTCAGCAGCGGAGTATGCGGCTCCACTGCCGCATGATTTATCAGGATATCAATTCCGCCGAGATCATCTTCCACACTTTTGACCAAAGCTTGCACGCCCACTTTTTTGGCGATATCTTCTACATACGCTTTGGCTTTTCCACCGCGAGCAATAATTCCATCGACAACCTGTTCCACGTTGATGGGGGACAGGTCATTGGCGGCAACGAAAGCCCCGCGCGCTGCGAATGCTTCCGCCAGTGCGCGCCCCGCGCCTTTGCCTGCGCCAGTGATCAATACAATTTGATCTTTTAAATCATTCATCTTTTTTCCGACATCTTATACCTGACACATCACTGACACACCGGTATCGTATCCGGGTTTGTATTTGCATTCAAAGGCAGACCAAAGTATGGCGAGGGATCATATGTATTCTTGATTTCCAGCTCGTTCCTGAAATCCCCAAAGCCATCATCCTTCACAACAGAAATGTGCAAATGGACACCGACGGGATTGTTGGGATCACCGGAAAAATTACCCTGATAGCCCAGTACTGCGCCAGCTTCCACGTAGACCTCTTGTGTGCCCGCTGGGAATTGCGGAGAAACGAATGAATTCCCCTGCTTATCTGCCATGTGAGTATAGTACACCCAGACCTGCCGCGAGGGCGCAAGCGGATCCTGCGGTACGCGGATGATGACAGTGGATATCCAATCTGACTGGCGGGTGAGGTAGCCGGGGTAAGCGGCCAGGACGGGTGTCATGCCAACCTCTGTCCCTGAGAAAATATCCACTCCGGCGTGGCGGTGACCGGGGCGGAATGAATCGTCCCAGATAAATCCGATCAGGCCATTGGTGGGGAAAATGAAGGGGGCCTCGCCGCATTTTGTTCCAGCAGTCATCATCCAATCAGCTCGAGAAGATGGGTCGCGGAACCAGTCAAAGACTTGTGCGGTGCGGGCGGAGCCTCGCCGAAAGTTAAAGTACAGGTAAATTCCCGCGGCGGCAATTGCGACGGGGATGGCAAGCAGAATTATCTTTTTAAGCATTGCAGGGATTATACCCATGATTTTTCTAATAAAAAATCTATCGATCATTATTCATTTTCTTACACTCCCGATTTAATATTGGCATATTGATATTAAACACAAGGAGATAAATAAAATGACACTCTATATACAGCCTTATCCCTTCGGCTTCGCTCAGGACAGGCCGTTTCGTCGCATGGCTCGCCGCTGGGTCGAGCAGCCTCAGCAGCGCTCGCTTGGCGTAAACATCCGCGAGGAGGAGGATGCCTACATCCTTTCCGCGCTTGTGCCCGGTTTAAAGGCTGAAGACCTGAACATTCAAGTGCTGGAAAATGTGGTCAGTATTGAAGGCGAGCAGCCGGCTGAGCAGGCCGACTTTCTTCTGAACGAACTCCCCGAGGGACCCTTTCGCCGCACCCTGCGCATGCCGGTCGAAATTGACGCTGAAAAGGTCGAAGCGCAGATCACCGATGGCGTGCTGAGGCTGACCCTGCCCAAAGCGGAATCCGCCCGCCCGAAGAAGATCAAGATTGCTGTTCATTAATCGATAGGAATCAGACAAAAAGACGCATCTTCCATGCGTCTTTTTGTCTTTTAAGAGTAAAGTTAAGTTTGTCTCCTCCCATGAAATCAGGCAGTATAATTCTAGAATTCTTTTTATCTGGAGAAACTCCGTGCGTATTAAACATTTGCTATTCGCGATTCTGATCATTGCCAGCTTGGGCGCCTGTGGAGGCTCTTCCACAGAAATCCCTGCTCCCACTGTCGTACCGACTCATACGCCGCCGCCAACCCCCACGATAATCCCAACGCCGTCCACGCCCCTGGCGATCCTCGTCCTGCCGGACGATATGGACAAAGACTCGTCCGACCTGTATCAAAAAACAGTTTACGACCTTGCACAACAATCCGGTTATCGTTTTCAGGTCCGCAACCTGCTCACGCCCGAGGATCTTGCTGACCCAACTTTAAAGATAGTGATTGCCTTGCCGCCCGACCCGGGCATTGCATCACTGGCGCCTGCTGCGCCCGGTGTTCAATTCCTTGCTGTTAATATTCAAAACCTCCCGGTCGGTGGGAATGTCAGCGTTCTTGCCCCGGATGCACAGGTGGAGTTGCCAGCCTTCCTCGCCGGCTACACGGCTGCAATGATCACAGATGAATATCATATTGGCATGCTGATCCCGCAGGGCGATCCCGATGCACAACGCGCCTACAACGCTTTCGTCAACGGCAAAACATATTATTGTGGTTTATGCCGGACCTTCTTCTTTACCCAAATCAGCTACCCGACTTATCTTGAAATTCCGGCAGATGAAGACCCTGCCCGTTACGGCGGTTTTGCCAATGTCTTGATCAATGATCACGATGTCGACACCCTTTATATATACCCAACCCTCGCAAATCCAGAGTTTCTTTCCTATGTTGGCACGCAGGGTGTGCTTTTGTTCGGCACATCCATGCCGGAACCTCGCCCCGGCGGCTGGGTGATGACCATTAGCCCCGATACGATCAAGGCAATCCAGACAACCTGGCCCAGCTTAATTGCAGGGCAGGGCGGAATCAACGTTCAATCCCCGCTCGGAATTGCAGATGTGGACCCGAGCCTGCTCCCCGCTGGAAAACTCCGCCTCGTTCAGGAAACCCTGGATGGCTTGCTGGCAGGTCGAATTCTAACCGGCAACCCATAAACATAAGTGATGACATTATTGATCTGACCGCTTGGGCGGGTCTGTGTAAAGTAATACGGGCTATTATCAATCAAAATAGATATTCAAATCAGAGCAGTCAAAGCGATTCCCGCAATTAGGACAGGTCACTTTGCAATTCTTCTCATACATCCCACTGCCGCAGCGATCACAGATCCATATTCTCTTTTCACTCCACTGGATCGGCTTGAATAATGATGTGTCGAACTTGCCAATATTTTCCTTCCCCAATCTTTCCATTTCTTTTATTACCAATTCGGCATCATTTCTGAATTTCCCTACTTGAATTCCCCTGCATACCTCGGGCCAGTCTTTCAGCCATTTCATACTTCGTCCATAAACCTTGACCGCGCCATCATAATTCCCGCAGGTGATGTGCAGATAGGTCACAGCAATTTGTAAAATCCCCTGGTACAACTCGCGCACTTCGCCCGCCTCATCCTTCCAGGCTTCTTCCAATTCCTCGTGCGCCCTAAAGAATTCGCCTTCGTTAAATAACTTCATCCCCTCGATTGCTTTTGGATGTAGTGTACTGGAACAACCCAATTCATCATTTCGACTTTGCTCAATTAAAGCTTTCATCCTTTGTCCTTCTGTTTACGGTTCCCGGCACGGCTTCCCCGACTGCGTGTGTAATTCAATCTTTTCATATGTACGCCCACAAAAATCCCGTCATTTGCGGTAGTATATCATGTGTGTTCTTTTTGAAATGGTAAAATTTCCACATGCCAGTGAAGATATGTTTGTGGGTGTTCAGGATCCTATCGTGACTTTGATCGCGCTCGTGTTCAGTATTATTATCAGTATCGGATCCCTTGCATGGGGATATGCAGAAGCGGGGATTAATTCCATTTCAGGCTGGATCATTTTCTTTGGTTTGTTATGGTTATTTTCAATACGGCGCGGGTGGAGGTGGTTCTCTTCGCTTGGATTGTTTCTTTGCATCCTGGCTTCGATGATTGGGTTATGGTTAAACTTTAATTTCGGGTGGATGTTTAGCGGCGCAATCTTCGCGCTTTTTGCATGGGATATGACAGAATTTCGGCGGAAAATACATTTTATGACTTCAAGGGATGATATGAAAGGCATGGAGCGGCGTCATATTGTGCGCGTCATCCTGCTGGCTTTGGGCGGTTTGCTCTTTGCTTCCATACTAATGTTCCTGCGCCAATGACGATGATGCGTTTGAACACAAATCCACCCGTGATGGCATGGGATTATAATTCGTAATGCATGAAACGTAATTTATGCATTGGAAATTACGTATTACTTCTCGACAAGGAATCCCCATGTTTGATCTTCCCGATGATGAAATTCTGCCTCTCTCCAAAGAACATGTCTTTTGGACCTGGTCTGCGCAGGCCAAAGTCAATCCCATCCCTGTAAAGCGCGCCAAAGGTGTGTATTTTTGGGATGTGGACGATAAACGCTATCTCGATTTCAATTCCATGACGATGTGTGTGAATATCGGCCACGGTGACGAACGAGTCATCAAAGCCATGCAGGAGCAGGCAGCGGAGTTGCCCTACGCCGCGCCCGGCATGACCACGAAAATTCGCGCGCTGGCGAGCAAGGCTGTGGCTGGGATCACGCCAAAAGCTGCGTTGAGCAAGGTACTGTTCACATTGGGCGGCGCGGATGCAAATGAGAATGCCATCAAACTTGCGCGTGGCTATACAAAACGCCACAAGATCCTGACGCGTTACCGCTCGTATCATGGCGCATCCGCCGGGGCGATGGCCGCGAGCGGTGATCCGCGCCGCGTGGCATGGGAGCCGAATTTGATGACGGGGGTGGTTCATTTCCTCGACCCGTATCGTTATCGCTCAACCTTCCACCGGATGAATGCGGATATTTCGGAGGAGGAATTTGCGCGCGATTATCTCAATCATTTGGAAGAGATCATCCTGTATGAGGGACCCGAGTCTATTGCGGCGATCTTGATCGAGTCGGTTACCGGTACGAATGGTATCATCATCCCGCCGCAGGGATATATGCAGGGCGTGCGTGCCTTGTGCGATAAATATGGCATTGTGATGATCTGTGATGAAGTCATGAGCGGATTTGGGCGTACCGGAAAATGGTTTGCAGTGGAGCACTGGGATGTTGTTCCAGATATTATTACGATGGCGAAGGGACTCACCTCTGCGTATGCGCCATTGGGGGCGGTTGCGATGAAACCTGAAATCGCCGAGGCTTTCAATGAGCATGTTTTTGAAAGCGGCCTGACTTATACATCGCATCCCATTTCGCTGGCGGCGGCTGTGGCGAATATCGATGTGATCAGGGAGGATAAAATCGTCGAGCACGCGGCAGGCATGGGCGGAGTCTTGAGGCGCAGGTTGACCGATCTCGGCGAGGCACATCCATCCATCGGTGAAGTCCGCAATATTGGTTTGTTTGGGATCATTGAACTGGTCAAGGATAGAAAGACCAAGGAGCCGATGACGCCGTGGAACGGGTCGTCGCCGGAAATGGCTGCCCTGAGAAAACATTGCCTGGATCATGGACTGTTCCTGTATACGCACTGGCATACGGTTTTGATCATTCCGCCGTTGATCATCAATGAAGATCAATTGGAAGAGGGCTTTGATGTTTTGGATAAGGCGCTCGAGATCACAGATCAGGCCGTGAGTAAATAATCGCCGCCGGGTTTTTATTTGAAGAAGTACAATTAATTTAACCGTTTATCAAAAGGAGAATATCACATGGAACAAACTCCCTCAAATCCACCCAATATGGAAACCAAGCCCGGTCCCGCAGGTTGGCTCGCGGTCTGGATCAAGGCTGTCACCAAACCCAATGAACAAACCTTTGTGGAGATCACTGAACGGCCTGATGCGACCTCCAGGACGGCTTTTATCTGGGTTTTTATCGCAGGGACGATTTCAGGAATCTTTCAAGCGATCTTGCAAGCCATTTATGCGGCAACAGGGACCTCGCCTAAATTTCCTATTCCCGGCCTGGAACAATTTACCCAAAACAGCGGCGGTCATGCGGGTGCAATGGGCATCACATTGATCATTAGTTTATGCCTCTCGCCTCTTGCCGGCGTGATTTCCGTTATCTTCTTCGCCCTTTTCACGGCCATCGTGCAGTGGATCGCGAAGCTATTCGGGGGTGCGGGATCCTTCGATAAACTTGCATACGCTTTTGCAGCGATTATGGTGCCGTTTACCCTGGTTTCCTCAGTGCTTGCGCTGTTCACCGCGATTCCTTTTGTGGGAGCCTGCCTGGGAATACTGTCATTTGGATTAAGCCTCTATGTATTGGTCCTGGAGGTAATGGCAGTCAAGGGTGTGAATCGCCTTGGCTGGGCTCCGGCAATCGGCTCTGTGTTCATTCCAGGGCTTGTTGTCTTTATATTTTGTTGTTGCATTGTGTTCGCAGGGTTCAAGCTGCTGGGACCTGTAATGGGCGATTTTTTTAAGAGTTTGCAATTGACCCCATAGACGCGATTGTTCTCATATGAAAAATAATACATTTCCAATGCGGGGTGTATTATTTTTTTGTTACTTATTTATAACAGGCAGCGCGGGTTGCGATGCTCGCCAAGAAGCATGGCGTTTCAGCCTTATCATAGGCATATTCACAAGCAGTTTTCATTGCCTCTGGACGGATGCAATACCACCTTGGGCATTAAAGCCTGAAAAGCGGCATTCAATAGGCCGGTTTGTATCCGGTAATTTTATTTGCGATGGGTATATTCCCCAAGAAGACAAATCTGATAACTGTAAGTGCGACGGACTGCCTTGCCCAGACTTTCTTATTTGAGGAGTGGCAGGGGCGGATCGTACCGAGAGTATAATTCGACAAATTTGAAGGAGACTTTATGGCGATATTACTTGAAAAAGCTTTACATGATCATTTACAAAAAAGTGGTTTAAAACTAGTCACAGCCGAATCATGCACCGGCGGTTTAATTTCGCATCGCATTACAGACATCCCTGGTTCATCCGAATATTTTTTAGGCGGTATCGTCGCTTACGCTTATGAAGCCAAGGCCTCCTTGCTTGGCGTTTCGTGGGATACATTGAATACCAAAGGCGCTGTTTCGCGTGAGACAGTTCTTGAAATGGCGCGCGGCGCACAACAGGCGTTGAACGCCGATATTGCCGTCAGCGTCAGCGGAATTGCAGGCCCCGCTGGCGGTACGCCCGAAAAACCTGTGGGGTTTACATGGCTTGGCTTGGTAACCCCAAGGGGCGAGTGGGCGCGTCACTTCGTATGGGATGGCGATCGTGAACAGAATAAACGATATTCATGTGATGCCGCTTTGCAGTTCGTCCTCGATTATTTGGAAGGAAAACTGACATGAAAACAGCCGTCATTATTTCAGCCAATGCCGAGTGGCGGGTTGTCAAGGAATTGTATCCCAACCTTGAAATCAAAGAATCTCCGTATGGCGAATATGCCGGCCTGAAAGTTGACGCCTCGCAAATGATACTCTTTCACGGCGGTTGGGGGAAGATTTCTGCAGCGGCTACTGCTCAATACGTCGTTGACCATTTCAAACCAGACCTGCTTGTCAACCTTGGCACATGCGGCGGGTTTACCGGCCGCATCGAAACCGGGACGATCATCCTTGTCGAGCGGACTCTGGTCTACGACATTCTCGAGCAGATGGGTGACTCATCTGACGCAATCGAGCACTACGCCTCCTCCCTCGACCTGAGCTGGTTGCCGCTTAAATTGCCTCATCCCGTCTTGCGCGGACTGCTCGTCTCCGCCGACCGCGATATCCTCGCGGAGGATATTCCCATGCTCATCGAAAAATATGACGCGGTCGCTGCTGATTGGGAATCAGGCGCAATTGCCTGGGTTGCAAAGAAGAACAATACGCGCTTGTTGATCCTGCGCGGAGTCACTGATTTGGTAGGCGGTGATGGGGGAGAGGCCTATGGCAACCTTGAGCTATTTCATAAACGAACCAAAACCGTGATGAAAACATTATTTGGTCAATTGCCAGATTGGTTAAATCCAAAGTAGGGTGAAATTTGCCAGCGCCTCAACGCCGCCTTGCAAGGGGATGATAAAGTTTGGATTGACTCCTGGTTGGGCGAAGAATACTCCTCCCAGATCAGGATTTGGATTTGGAAATTGAGTAAGCCGTGGAAATGGTTTACGGGAAGTAGCGGTAAATGTCTTTGCGATTTAGACACCGCATGAATATCAAAGTTTTATCCTGCAACTTAATTCCGACTCGATAATCCCCAACACGGATTCTGTAATAGGTGTTACTGCCTTCCAATTTCTTGACGTTTATTAAATCAAGCAAGGAAGTCGCTTTTTGTGCATCAGAAATTACGGCAGCGATTTTCTTTTTCACCCTTGTTTCCTTAATCCGCTTTACATCTTTGAGAAAAGAGTCCCGAAATTCCAGTTCCATGTCATTCCCTCAAAATTGTCATTACTTCCTCTTTGCTCACAATTCCACTGCCTTCGGCCTCGCGCATGGCATTGCCAAGTCCTACATCCTCGATGAGTTCATCGAACAAATCGGCAAACAAGTCGCGGCGTTCCTCAAATAATTCAAGGAGCGCTTGTTTCAACAAGTCTTTTGTGTGTTTGTCTTCAAGGGATAAAGTGGTCATTAAACACCTCTTGCGAGATTATAGCACGTAAAATTTCAACCTTTCCGCCTCGATTCTGCCGTATAATTTGAACATCCTCCCATATTTGGGGAAACCATCATGACCGAACCCCGCAAACTCC
>CAZEGE010000055.1:0-20960 GCA_964511765.1 uncultured Anaerolinea sp. | reverse complement strand
TCGCCGAAGAACTGTGGACGAATTACCTGGGCAAGCCGTATTCGATCCATCAACAGTCCTGGCCGCAAGTGGACGAAGCCGCCGCGAAGGAGGACGCAATCGAATTGCCCATCCAGATCAACGGCAAGGTGCGCGACCGAATCACCGTCCCAGCCGAGGCGACGGAGGACGAGATCAAGTCCGCAGCGCTGGCGAGTGAGGCTGTCCAGAGGCATTTGGAAGGCAGGCAGCCGAAGAAGGTAATCGTGGCGAATAAGAGGCTGGTGAGTATAGTGGTGTAGGGGAAAATGTATTCGTGACTAGGGATTAGGAAATGTCCCTGAGAGTCGAGAGACTTTCAGGGATATTTTGTATTAAACAAAATAACGAAGCAATTTGGCGGCAACTTTTGCAGAATTCCCCAGTTCATGCTCCCAAACACGGATTACCTTCCATCCGATTATTCTTAATTCCTGTTCAACTTCTCCATCCAAAATATTTGATTATTCCTTGGCATGTTTGAATGTTTCGGACAGCCAGACCCCCACCCGTCCTCCCCCAAATCCGACATGAATATATTTTGTGACATATAAAGTCTTTATGTCGGATTTGGGGGAGGTGCCCGAGAGGGCGGAGGGGGCTCTATTACATCCTGAGCTACGACGACTTCGGAGTATATTTTATTTAAAAACTTCACTTCGGTGAAAAATTAAATATTCTTTGTTTTCAGGAAAAACACTTCGCAATTGAAGTTCATCATCTATACCGAAAACCTTGCGTGCAAATGGGCTTAATCTTTGTGAAATATTTATACTTCCATTATTTTTGAAAGTTATATATCCCCGGTCAAATAAAAAGTCATAGTCAGGAATCAATAGAAGCCCATTGAATGGATTCAGCCTTTCCTGATTATTGCTGTCTTTCCATGGCTTTATATGAGACGCTCGCAATAAAGTAACGCTTTGCAAACCTGTAACGGAACAACTCCCCCAAAGTCGAATCACGTTTCTTCTGAAACTTCCCTGCCCAAGCCTGCTTACAACTATCTGTTCTTGTTCGGTTTTATCTAAAGTTTTATATTCCCCTGCATGTTCGCGCACTTCCTTGAAGGCATCAATTTCAGATGAGATCATTTCTACTCTAAACACAAATTCACTTGGAGCATTTTCTCTCAATTGAAAATCAGTTAATGATATTTTCCCAAAATAAATAAACGGAGAATGATGAGTATCTCTGTAGAATAGATGGGTTTCATCTTGGTTTTTATTGGCTTCAACAACTCTTTTATCCGAAACATGTTTTTCTTCGCCCTCCCAGAATAGCATGTTTCCATCAATGTAATCATTGTATTGTGGCAAGGCCTGTTGCTTATCTTTGGTCACAAAGAGAATAATGTATTTTGTGTTGGCAGGGGTGATAACACCTTTGGAGATAGCGTGAAAACTCTGATAACCCCAAAGTTTTGCTAAAAATGGGCGTTCATAACTTTGACCAAATTCAAGATCTCTGAAACTTACTGGCACAGGAAATCCTCAAAATACATAATCAGAGTTTTTATATCTATGGATCTTTGATTTCGCTTTCCAATGACCTAAACACTTTGTCGTCAGTTACATATTCGACTTTATGAGTTTTCGCTATGTTTATTTTTTTTTATTTCCGGTCTTTGCAACGTTCTTCAACCAGCACTTTCAGCCCGCCCCTGCCTTTGAGAAGCCTTGAAGTTTTCTAAGGTGCTGCCCGGTTATAGGCTTTAAGACAATTGAATTCCCGGTATCTGTAACGATGATCTTAGTACCGTTTTTAATCCCATATTTCCGCCGCAAAGGGGCGGGAATGATAATTTCTCCCTTGTC
The DNA here is from genome assembly GCA_964511765.1 of uncultured Anaerolinea sp. Classification (GTDB taxonomy): domain Bacteria; phylum Chloroflexota; class Anaerolineae; order Anaerolineales; family Villigracilaceae; genus Villigracilis. The sequence continues at coordinate 19,125 of CAZEGE010000055.1, read as the reverse complement.
GGTAGCGTAAGTTTCCATTTCTAGACTTTCCTTGATTGTCAATTATATGCCATCTGGCAAATGATGTACGTTACCAACGTATCTGTTTATACCTGGCGCCTCGTGCTCAGATGGATAACAGGGCTGCAAACAAAACTTGCCCCCGAGGGAGGAAATCCGCTCGGGGGCGAGGTACATTTCTTTTATCCATTAATCGAATAAAATACTGACCATGTCTGCACCGCGTAAACTTCTCACCACGTTTGACAAGATCCTGCTGGTTGGAATCGTCCTCGGAGTGCTGGGGATTTGTGTATTGACCGGAGTGTTTTATTACATCTGGATAAACCCTCCCAGTCAAAGCCCCGGCCCAACTCCGTTGGCCGGTCTGCCTTTTGAAACTTCCACGGCGCTGCCATTGGATTTCCCCACGCCTACGTTGCCGCCAACGTTGATCCCTTCGCCTGTCCCCACTTTTGGCGGGAATGGGTCTCTGAGCGGCAAGATTGCCTTCACCTGTTATATCAAGCAGATCGACCAGATATGTTTGATGAATGCCGATGAGTCAGACCGCAAGCAGGTCACAGATGCTGAAGCGACAGCCTTTTACGCATCCATTTCTCCAGACGGACAGACGATCTATTTCTCCTCGCGCCGCACCGGGAACTTTGAGATCTATTCCATCAATATTAACGGCAAAGAATTCAAGCGCCTCACAAGAGGCATTGGCAGTTTATATGCGCCAGAGCTTTCCCCGAACGGCGATTGGATCGTCTTTACAAACGAAGGGAACGGACTTTGGGTGATGAAGCCTGACGGCTCGAATCCACATGCCATCACCACCTCCGATGATATTGACCCGACCTGGTCACCTGATGGTTCGATGATCGCCTTTGCATCCTCGCGTGCGGGAGCGCGGCAATTGTTTGTCATGAACGCGGACGGTACAAACGTCCGCCAGGTGACGGACTTAAAGGATATGGGCGGGCGCAGTTCCTGGTCACCCGATGGGACGAGGCTTGCCTTTTATGCGGGTCCAGCTGGGGATCACAATATTTACATCATCCATGTGGATGGGACGAATCTGGTGCAGCTCACAAACAGCGGGGATAACCTCGGCCCAAGCTGGTCGCCGGATGGGAATTGGATCGCCTTCGCCTCCTTTCGAGATGGGAATAACGAAATTTACATCATCCACCCTGATGGGACGGACGTGACTAATTTAACGAACAATCCGATTTCCGATTGGCAGCCGAGGTGGGGAAGATGAGTAAAAAGCAATGAGTGACTTACCTTACAGTTTTATTGTCCCTTCCACGGTTTGAGACGTGGAATCCATCTGGGGACATTGGCTTTGTAATTGAGGTAATTTTCGCCAAAGCGTTTTGCCAGGCCTGGCTCCTCTGAAAATATAAAATAGACATGGTTGATCAGGATGAAAATCCCCGCCCAGAGCGCGATGATCCACGAGCCCCAAAACAGGGCCTGACCGATCAGTATCAACGCCACCCCGCAGATCATCGGATTGCGGGCGTGGCGATACGGTCCGGAGACGACAAGTTTTTCCGTTGGATCCCACGGAGCCAGAGTCCCCTGGCCGATGATCGCAAATAGATTCAGACACCACACGAATAATATAAGCCCAAGCCAGGCGGACAAAGCGCCTGCGATCAAGCCTGTCCAGGTCAGAGAGGTCATCCCAACCCAACGGGTATCAGAATCCAAAAAAGCAAAGGACAGCCAGGCGGGGATCAAGATGACCACCATGACAGGCAGCAGGAAAATGGCGAGAATGTGACGCAGGGTTTTGAGCATGATCGAAAAGTATACTCTTGATTGGAAGGCGGGCGCGAAACTGCAGGTCAGCCCAATAGGACTCAAAAGCGCCTTGAAATGGCGCGGTGAAAGTCGTATAGTGAAATTGAAAACGGAGGTGCGAGTGAAAGACCTGTTGTATCGATCCCTCGCCGCAGGATTTCAGGCTTTCATCTGGGGAGGAGAAGTAAAAGGAGAAGAAAACCTGCCCAAGCAGGGGCCTGCGGTCCTGGTTGCGAATCACCTCAATGCGTTGGGGCCGATTGCAGTGGTTTCCTGCGTGCCGCGCAGACTCCATCCCTGGGTGGTCTCGGACATGCTGGATGCAAATCTAGCCCCTGAATATCTGCGCTGGGATTTTGTCGAAAGGCAGCTTCACCTGTCCATGCCATTCAGTTTATGGGCGGCAAAACTCATCTCGAAAATCTCCGTCCCGTTGTTGAACGGGGCTGGATGCATCCCCGTCCATTCAATCCCGGATGATTTATGCATCACCTTCGATCAAAGCATTGACCTGCTGGCCCAGGGTCGTTTCGTGCTGATATTCCCCGAAGACCCAAACCAACCGCTGGATCCGCTCTTCGGAATGTCTCCATTCAATAAAGGTTTTGTCCGCCTGGGCGAGTTGTTTTTCCAGCGCACAAAGCGCCTGCTGCAGTTTTATCCTCTGGCGGTCCACGCCCTGCGCCGCACCGTGCAGATTGGCAGAGCGGTGACATTTAATCCCTTTGCGCCGCCCGTCAGGGAACGCCTGCGAGTCAAATGGGCGCTTGAAAACATGATCCACGAGATGCTGGCTGGAATGGATGGAAACGTTTATTCCGGAGTCCTACTGCCGCATTAGCGAATATTCATCCGCCTGCCAGAACATGAAAGCCCCTGAGAATCTCCCGGGGGCTTTTTATTTCCAGGCCATATCTCTTCGCAATGGTTTCGCACTCCCGGACTGGTGGTTGTTTCTTTTCCCAAATCAGATAAAATCAGAGAATTCATTACCGTTGATTGGAGACAAAATGGAAAAATATGATCTTGACGATGATGCCAACGGGGGGGAATTTCTCGAAAGCGAGATTGACACGGGGGCGATAGAAACCGCGGTTCAGTCCATGCTGCGTGCGTTTGGAGAAGACCCGCAGCGTGAAGGTTTGTTGAATACGCCCAGGCGCGTGGCGGGCATGTATCCTGAATTATTGAGCGGCTATCGTGCGGACCCGGAGAAGATCATCAATGATGCGCTTTTCAATGTCACCTATGATGACATGGTGATTGTGCGCGATATTGAATTTTACAGTCTGTGCGAACATCACATGCTGCCGTTCATGGGACGCGCGCATGTGGCTTATATCCCCCGCGGACAGGTGCTCGGTCTCTCCAAGATTCCCCGCATTGTGGATATGTACGCCCGCCGCTTGCAAGTCCAGGAACGGATGACGCGTCAGATCGCCGATTTTATCAACAACCTGCTTAAGCCGCAGGGCGTGGCAGTGGTGGTGGAAGCCCTGCATCTTTGCTCGATGATGCGCGGCGTCCGCAAGCATGATGCGCGCATGACCACTTCCACCATGCTCGGAATTTTCCGCTCCAAGATCGCCACGCGCGAGGAATTCCTGGATAATATTTCACGAGGCGCGGGTCCGCTCAAGATATAACTGCATTTGGACGAGGTAAGCGGTTCATACTTGACCGCGTACCTGCTCGGCGACTCGAGACAATTTTTTGTGTCTGACGGGATATTGAAAATCAGGGGTTCATCTTGCCAGGCAAGTGAACTACTTTCGGGATATTGCTTTCTGCTTCCATGTTTGAGCCGGGGCTGAGATAAATCTCATATAGGTCAGTCATCCCGCATGCGTTCAATTTCCACACCGACGGATTTTGCAAAGCGCACGGCGCCGGGTTTCTCCACGCGCACGATCGTTTTTTGCACGCCGTTCTGTTCCAGGCAAATCCTGGCCAGATCATTGGCCAGCGCTTCCACGGTCAGCCGCGCGGCAGTTTCTGCGTGGGCCTGAATCTTTCCCGCCAGTACGCTGTAATCCACACAATCATAAATATCGTCCGTTTGACCTGCGCGTACCGTATCGGTAAACGCGGTAATATTGATCAATATAGCCTGCGGCGTCTTGCGTTCCCAATCATTCACGCCGATAATACCGTGTACAAGCAGGTCTTTGATGAAGATTTTGTCCATGAGTTCTCCTGTTTATGTTATTGCAGTCGCTTATGGATTCCCCATATCCACTGTAATATATCCGCCGTAATCACTGCCTGAATAATAGGCATATCCAACGCCAATGCTTGTTGCCTGTGGATCGAGGACTGCATTCCAATGAGTCGTATCTGCCTGCCATTGGTCCATGGCGTTTTGCGGTGTACCGATGGCGATGATCTCCACATAATATCCATGGTAGCCCGCTTGATTGATCCGTGAGAGGATGCTTGAGCCGTCCGAGCCGGTATGACCGAGGAAGTTATTACACCCCATGTCCACGCTGTGAGCCTGCGCGGCAGAGGTCAATTGCCCGTTCACGGTCAGCGCCTTCAAGTTTGCATTTTTTCGCGCCTGGTTAATCAGTGAGCTGATTTCCTGCACATAGCCTGCGTTTTGAGAGTAGGCGCAGTTGCTGTTCCCTCCAGCGGGGATATTGGGCGTGCTGATATTGCCTGTACCTGTCGCCGGTACTGTGCCTGCTCCAACAACAATACTGACCCAGAATGTCTTTTCAACGCCGATGTCAATATTTTTCCCATTCGTATCGTTCAAAGTAAAGTAACCTGTGTAGGTTCCATTGGACATAGGCGCGGTCAATGGTAATGAGATTTGGGCCTTCTCATTCGGGGCAGTGTCGGGTATCGGCGCGGAAAGAGGCGCGTTCATGCGTTCGCCTGCCGCGAAGACCAGAGTGTAATTCACCCAGGAACAAGTCCCGCTGTTCTGAAGTTCCCAGGTCTTGGTAAATATCTCACCCGCTCTCACTTGTGTATTATCGGGGATGGTCACATCGCGCAAAAGTACTGCGCCGTCCTTGCAATCAGGCAGCGCGGTGATTGCGCTGGCGGGTGTGCTGGTACCAACAGGCGTGGGAGTTCGTGTGGCAGGGGTGAAGCCTGGTTTTGTGGAAATCAATGTTGCCGTGACAAAATTCGCCTGGGGTGTATCCCGCGCTTCCGAATCACCGGAGATGGAGATGCAGGAGGCAAGCAGGCTGGAAATGAAAAGGAGACAAAATATTTTCTTATACATGTTCGGTTTGTGCATCGCGCCAAAATCATCCTTCAAATTTATATGCGACCCACTCCTGATTCTCAAAACATCATCATCTGCCCCGTGGAGGCTTCCACCGGGTCGCTGGCAATTTGCTTGTAAAAGGTTTCACGCGTCAACATCTGGACCTCGAGCAGGCTGCGCAGCAAGCGATATTTCACCAGCGGGTGTTTTTTCAAACGCGCCTTGAGTACTGGATCGCGTTCCTGTTTGTAGGCGGCCAGGGCAGCCCGCCCACCAGGGATGACGATCACAGTTTGTTCATCCGCATTTTCCAATGCGCGGCTGATCAAAGCCGATGCCAGCACATGGAATTTTTTGACAGTTTTATCGTTTTCCTTCCAGATTAATTGCTCGTCTTTCTTTTGTGATTGATAGTTCAACCACTCGCCCAGGGTTTCAAGGATTCCGAAAATCTTATTCATCTCCTCTCGCCGTGCCAGGGCAAGGTCCTCCTCCCGCAGTTTCCAGCTCTCGCCATCTTTCCTGGCATATGAATTCAGCACTGCGTGGACCATGCCCTTGGACGGCGTCAGCAAACCCGGGAAACGCGGGTACAAATCCGTTTCGATTTCAAGACAAACAGTCTTGTTTTTCTTTTGTAAAAATGTGACAATGGCAACTTCCACACGGTCCGCAAAAGATTCGCTCTGAGCTGCTGGTTGGGCAGGACGAGCGCCCTTCTCCCTGGTATCCAGGTCCAAATCCCACATCCCTGTCTCCACGCTTTCGCCTGTCGAATAATGGACAAACTCATCGCCGTCCTTCAATACGGATTCAAATAAACCTTGTATTTTTCGCAATGCCTCGTCAAATTCTTGCTCTGGTCCTTTGAGCGCACTGGTTTCCTCACACGCGATCAATCCCGCGCAGTGCAGGTGTAAATACCTGGCAGGTTCGCCCCGCGCTGATAAATACTCGCGCATGGCTTTCCGCATCAACTCAATATTCACCTTCCCCGCTATTGTCTTTTGGGCCCTCTTCCATATCACCTGCACGGGGTCGTGTTCCGTTCGCAGCGCCATGCTCTCCAATTTGAATCCCGCTGTTTGCGCAGCAGTGATCACCGAGGTCATAAAAGCAGGTTCGGGTTCGGGGATCAAACCGAACATCGGCACACCCTCTGGCAGCAACTTATTCAAGTGGCTGAATATCCCATGCAGCGCTGTCGCATTCCAGGCCCAATCATAACGTCTGCGGCGCAAGGCATTTTTATAGGGCTCAACTGCTTCCTGGCCCCACAGCCAGCCAGCCCACAAAGCGGAAAGAGTCCAAAACGCCTGGTTTGGACGCGGCACTGAACCGATCACCGCCGCAATTGGAATCTCCTTTTTGACTTCATGCGCCAGGTCTTTGAGACGACCTTCATAGATGCAGATCCCGCCGCTTTCAGAAATCTTGCCGGGCCACGCCTCGCACGGGACCGTTGAGCCTGTTCCCGTCCAAAGACTCAATCCACGCTCGAGCATCATCCACACATTATGCTCGCGGAATTGATTCGGCGTGCTTAATTGTTTCGGCCTCGGTCTTTCGGATGGATATGCCCAGAGCGTGTTGCCGGCGTCACACGCCAGCAGGACCAGGGCGGTCAATGCGCGTTTTCGTTCCGCGGATAGACTCAAGCCATCCAGGCGGTTGATGATCGTGGTCAGCACGTACAGGGGACGCGGCAGATAATGTTGAATTGCCTCTTCTGCATAAAAGCGGTCTTCGTTTTTTAGCGACACCACGCGTTCCAAGGCGCGTGATCGATGTAAAGCATCTGTGGCTGCGATTCTTTTTGCGCGTTCCACATCATCTTCTGTTGCAAGGCGTTCGCCAGAGTCGCCGCAATGTTTGCATTCGTAGATGCGGGCGTAGGGTGCGCCCTCTCCTTTGCGCCATAAAAAGGTATGCGCCTGAATTTGTTGTTTGCAATTTTCGCATGTTGTGAAATACAGGGATTGAAAATGATGCTCGAGGCGTTCGTCCCCTTTTTTGACTGCGCCAAGGTCAGCCAGCGCGGCGATGAATTCCGACTCAGGCGGCGGGTTGGCGAATGTCTCCAGCAGGAAACGCGTGATCGGATTGTTCGCCGTCACCAGTACCCGATATCCGCTTCGTGCGGCTTCGAGGGCGAGTCGCGGGGAGAATCCGAATGGATCGAGCAGCCAGCTTCCAGTTGAGTCAAGATGCGAAAGCCAGGCGGAAATGACCCCCTCTTCGAGGGCGGGCAGAAATCGCGAGAGCGGTCCCGGCTCGGCGGGCATCAATCCGGGAATATAGGGTTGGGGCTGCATGTATATCTCTCAGGATAAAAAAGCATATCTAGTTTTTTGCCGCGATGATCTCAAAGAGGGGTATGGGCCAATATAATGTCGCAATGTGTTGGATGGTTGTTATTTTCAGGAGTTCTCGTTTAATCTCGGCAATGCCGCGTTCATGATAGGCGCCTGAATATTCGGGACCTGCGATTTTGCGCCCGATCTGATACAGGATATTTTCAGTGGGGCCTGACACAATGAGTTGACCATTCGGTTTGAGAAGCGGGAGCAATTCATTCAATGTGCGGGGCAGGTCTTTGACATGTTCAAGCACATCGAGTGCGATAATGAGATCTAAAGAATTTGCGGGCAGGTCGCTGATATTGTTCCTGGTTGCATCTTTTACTTCCACATTCGATGGAAGCGGAATATATGCTTGTACGCGTTCAAGCGCAAGAAGGTCAACATCCATTGCGATGACTTGTGAACTGATCTGCGAAAGATGCGGCAGCATCACGCCGCTGCCGCATCCAAAATCAAGCACGCGCTCATAAGGTGTTGGACGTTGAATGTATTCCATGACTTTGCAAAGGCGTTGCCAGAATAACCAGTTGATGACCGGATTGCGATGCGAGTAGGCTGGGAAGCCAGCTTCATCCAGGCGGCCAATTTCTACCTGTGAGAGTACTTGTAGAATGGCGTTTCGATAGCGCGTTTTGTAGGCGTTGAATTCAATTGTTTTCATAATGGATCCGAGAGCGCTTCGCGTGGAGTGGAATTCATATCAATTTCGATTGCAGACAGCAGAATTTGAATCCCCAAAATAACAGAAAGGGTGGGAAGCATGACTGTGCCCGTGGGAGCGGGGATATTAAGCCCGGCATATTGGACCCATTTGGTTATGCCAAAGGTGAAACCGAATAACAATAATGGAATGCCGGTGACGAGGTAAAGCGACATCATTGAAAAATCATAGATATAGTATTTCAATGCGATTCGTCTGATGAATGTGACAAGTAGTTTTATGGGAAATTCAAACAGGCTGCGGCGAATGGATAGATTGGATGTCTCATTGCGATAACGGGCTGGAATGGTGACATCCAATACGAAGGCATTAAGCATGTATAAATACGAGAGCATGGAGGTTTCAAAATAATAGCGGTGGTCGATCTTATTAAGTGGAAGTTGTGCGAGCACTTCGGCGCGGATGGCGAAATATCCATTGGTTGGATCGAAAATGCTCCAATAGCCAGTGGCGGCTTTGGCGAGAAAACTCAACCCAAGGTTTCCAAGGCGGCGTATATAAGGCATTTTTTGAAGCGCTTGAAAATCGCGAAAACGATTCCCTTTGGCATAATCCGCTTTGCCTTCAATGAGAGGCGTGATGAGGCTTGGGATACAGGCCGGGTCCATTTGCCCATCGCCGTCGAGCTTAACGACGACCTGCGCGCCGAGCTCGATGGCTTTGCGAAAGCCGGAGACCATCGCTCCACCCACACCCTGATTTTGCCTGTGCTGAATCAGGGTGATGCGCTTATCTTTTTTGGCAGCGACGGTGACCGTATCCGCGGTTGAATCGGGTGAAGCGTCATCCACAACGATGATATATTTTATATAATGCGGCAATCCGCGCAGCACAAATTCAATATCCCGTTCCACGCGGTATGCTGGAATAACTGCGGCGATCTTAATCCTGGCAAAATTCATGACTAAAATTGTACTCGAAAAGGTGATAGAATCTTGCCGAGGATAATTTATTAATGTGGAATCCGGGGAACAAATCCTTCTTGTGTATGGCGAGGCGGCTTCCGAACTCAAACAGACACAGGCAAGGCTTTCGACTCTGTATAATCTTCATTCCAACGCCTTGCGGACTGCTCTGAAAAGACAGAGGCTTCGAAAAAACAGAAGATAGTATCGATCACATGGCAAAACAGACTCTCATTCTCCTCGCGCTGAATCCCTCACCGATCCTGGATTTAATGGAACGAACTTTATATGCGGCAAATTTTGACGTGGCAATTGCCCTCGATCGCGCAGGGTTGGAAAAGTCCGTGCAGGAAGCTATTCCTGCATTAATGATCATTGGTGAGAAGTTTGCAGAGAGTGACGGCTTGACCATCTCAAGCGAGATGCTTGAGCGTTTCCCCACTTTACCGATCATTCTCTATGCTGAAAAGGATACAAGCGGGCTTGCCAAATCTGTGCTTAAAGCGGGGTTGAGCAATTATCTTTATCCTCCGCTCAAAATGGCTGATATTGTGGATGAGGTTCAAAAGAGCCTGGCGCGTGCGAGAACGCTGGGGGACTGGCTGCGCCGTGAAGTGAAGCGAACCACCTCCTCCCTGGAGGAAAAAGCCAAGATCTCCGAAGCCGAGCGTGTTAAATTGGAGGCGATCATCGCAAATATTCAAAATGGTGTGATCGTCATGGACGAGAATCACACCATTCTATTTGTGAACCATGCCATTCGAGATATTTTCAATCTGAACGAAGAAGCGGTCGCCGGCAGACAACTTAAGGATGTCATTACGAATGCAGACCTGCATGCCTTGCTATCCCGTTCAGGAGAGGAATCAGTAAAATATCACGAGATCAACTTTGATGATGGCCGCATGTTCAATGCCCAATATACCCCCATTCCAAAAATAGGTGCGGCAATAACTCTGCAGGATATTTCATATTTCAAGGAACTAGACCGTATGAAGAGCGATTTTATCCATACGGTTTCACATGACCTGCGCTCTCCCTTAACCGCCATTCTCGGGTACACAGAGTTGGTGGAACGTACGGGTCCTCTTAACCAAAACCAGCAGGAATTTTTACGCCGCTTACAGGAAAGTATTCGGCATATTACCTCCCTGATTAATGACTTGCTCGATCTCGGCCGCCTGGAAGCAGGCTTTGATATACGGCGTGAGTACGTACAACTTGAGGGTGTACTCAAATATATTCTCAATATGTTCGCCGCACAAATCAAGAAAAAGAAGCTCAACCTTACAACAGATATTGCAGAGAATATGCCGGCCTTACGTGTCAACCCCATTGGTATTCGGCAGATGCTTGATAACCTGATTGGCAATGCGATCAAATATACGCCGGAAGGCGGCAGTATTCGGGTTTATATTTCCACGCAGGATAAGCAGACGGTCCTCAAGGTTGAGGATACAGGTTTGGGCATTTTGCCTGAAGAACAAAACCACGTATTCGAAAAGTTTTACCGCGCTTCAAATGTTCCAGATCATGTGGAAGGTTCAGGATTGGGACTGGCAATTGTTAAATCCATTGTGGACAGGCATCAGGGGCGTGTATGGGTGGAATCGACTGCAGGCGGAGGTTCTACATTTACAGTGCTGCTGCCCTCATAGAAATAAAAAACAATCATACCCATCTTAAAACGTTGCCGCCGAGTAAAACTCGACGGCAACTTTCGCCAAAGGAGGAGACAGGGAGGAGTTCGTTAGAGGTGTCTTGGTTCCGTCTCCGTGTTAATATTAGTCGATTCCCCTTTTTCCCACCATCGTCAAATGTCATAGATTGCATGTGATAATATTCACAAGTATTTAAAGATCATGTAGGAAAGTCCGTGCCAGCAAAAGCGCCTCTTCCACGTTCGAGTAGTCTCTCACAGCAAGCCCAGGAGCTGGGTTTCCAGTGATCATTTTGGAGACTTTACGCTCCTTTTGATACAGACACAAGACAGGTTTGCCAATATTCAAGGCGAAGCCAATTTCATAACCCACCCCGTGTGAAGGCACGCTAACTTCTGCGATCAGCACATCACAATTTTTTATCCAGTTCACATCGCGTTCATAGACATCCTGCGGTGCGAGCATGTGCTCATTGTCCAGCGCTTCTGATTTTGCCAGGTGCGAAGTTGGAATCTCATGTCCATCCGTTGAAAGTGCGCCAACGATCTGCCGATATATTGCCTCAAATTCGCGTCCGCCGGTAATGGAGCAGGCAAAATAGATGTTCATTCGTAATGAGACAGGCGGGAAAGGATGGATTTTTCTTGTTTTTCCCGAGTGGCGGATGTTGTTAAACCCGTCCGCATACTTTCCAACTCCGAGCTGAAAGCCATCCAATCATCAACAAGGATCACAAAATGCGGAGTCTTATCCTTAAAGAAAAGCGGCGAAAGGAATAGACGCAACGAGGATTGCGGCATGGGAAAAGCATTCAATTCAATCACAATCACGGTCATTTTTGCAATTGGTTGAATGATCTCTGCCTGCCATTTTGAAACGCTGTTTGGCGGGAACAATGCGCCCAGATTTGCCGAAGCGGTGCGACGGATCCTCCTGTATGAAATGTTGAGCCGAAAAAAAGGCGTGACCAGCCGCAGATGGTCATTAAAAGCCTGAACGTATGCGCTTTTGCGAACGACCAACAATAAGAATCCAATGAAAATATTAAGTCCGCCAATACCTGCCATTCCCAGCCAGCGCCATTGCTCAAGTCCGCGGCTATATATGGCCCATGCCACACTCAGCAGGGCCGCCCCAAGCGCGAAGATTGCAGGCCACCAACGGTTGATCATATGTGTGTAGATCACCAATGGGTGGCGGCGCCTGCCTATTGCCATAACCTATTTATCCTCCCCTGACTTGGAACTACTCCCGCCGCTTTTCGGCGCCTCAGCCTGTTCGCTGTTTAATTGAACAATCAACTTCCCGATGGCTTGTTCGAGGTGCTCGCCTCGCAAACTAAAGGTGATGTCACCGCGTGTCTTTTCGATGATGCCGCGTGCGAGATCTGTTTGACGGCGCAGTCCGTTGGTGATCGCGTCAGGGTAATCCATGGTTACCAGCACGGAATAGATCTCATCCATGTAACCAAGCAGGCGCTCGGCTTCCGGTGAATAGCCGTGACGGAGAATGTCTAAAATGCGGCGGCGCAGTTCGCCGACGACTTCCGCCAACCCGTTGAGAAATGTGGAGGGTTCAACGACCAGCTCCTCGGGAGTCTGAAGCGGTTCATTTCGTATCAAGGCGCAGGTGACATTGGCTTCCACAAATTCCTTGAGCGCGTCTTGTGTATATCCCGCATAAAAAAGATCCGGGTAAGATGCCAGGGAAGTGCGAAGCATGTCCGCCAGTTGACGTGCCTCCTGTAAATGCGCGTTCATCACATCCGCTTCGTCACGATGTATGGCGCGGATGGCAAGCGAACAGGCGCGGGTAAGTTGACGGGCCTGTGCAAGAGCATGGTCGCGCGCGGAGGTGCGTGCGTCAAAGGTCTTTCGAATCCCATCTGTGATCTGTTCGAGTTTATGCATGTTGCTCTAGGGTTTTTTGAAGGGTTCAGGCGGTTGTTGAAAGGGTCGGAAGAGATTATCAGCGAGGGTGGCGTTGGTAGGCAGGTTGATCTCTCCAAATGCCGTTTCAAAACGCGTAATGTTCTCGGCGAGGGCTTTTACCAATAATTTTGCACTCAACGGTGTCATGACCACCCGTGAGTGGATCTTTGCTTTTGACTCGCCGGGCAAAAGATGGGCAAAATCAATGACAATATCAGCGGGGGAGTGAGCAATGCGCGCAAGGTTGGCATAGATGATCTCAAGGTCTGGGGGAAGTTCCAGAACAGGTCCGGTGGGCTTGGGAGGGATTGGGGGAGTGGTCATAGGGACATCCAAATTATACGAACGGGTCTAATAAATCTACAGACTTCCGAACTTCCGAAGTCTGCCAGGGGACGGTCTACTTTGCAAATAGATTTGCGAAGCCTGGGAACATGATTATATGAATTAGAACGGAATGTCATCTTCAGGAGGCAGCTCAGCCATTTCCATGCCGCCGCTGCCTGAAACAGGGCCGCCTTCACCAGTCTCACCGCGTGAGGAGAGGAAGCGAACTGTGGAGGCTGTTACATCAAAGGATGCGCCGGAGGTGCCGTCTTGTTTTGTCCAAACGCGTGGCCCACCCGTATTTTTATCCGGCGTGAGGCGTCCTTCGACAAGTACCTTGGAGCCTTTTTTGACATATTGATTACAAACCTCTGCGGTCTTGCCCCAGGTGGAAACACGGAACCAGATGGTTTCCTTCACCTGTTCACCGTTACCGGCAGTGTACTGGCGGTTGGTGGCTACAGAAAAGGATGTTACAGCCTGTCCTGACGGCGTGTAGCGCATTTCAGGGTCTTTACCTACATTGCCGACGATTATGAGGGTGTGATACATTGGGATTTTCTCCTTGCGAGTTGAGGTACCCGCCGAATCGCGGCGGGGAAAATATGACTTTATGTATTTTACACGTACTTCCACTATTTGTTAACGAGTGAAACCCAGGCAGATCATCCGAGGAGATTATTTCATCATCCTCGCGGCTTTTCTTCCGATCTCCACCGCAAAGTTCGTGCCGCGATCCCATGGGTATACCTGACTCATCGAAGCAAAATACAACCCTTCAATCGGTGTCTGAATAGCGGGGATATTCTTTGAGTGATTTACCAAGGGCACAGGCTGGGCATAGTTGGTTTTGTGAACCCAAACCTTCTTCACCCAAGCGTGTGCGAATTCGGGATTAAATTTCTGGAAGGCGGGAATAAATTTTTCCAGCAGTTGCTCATCGCTCATCGAAAAATACTCATGGCCCAATTCCAAATAAACGCCTGCGTACACAATATGATCACCGCCAAAATTCTTGCTTGAAACAAAATTGGTATGCTCCACCAACGCCAAAAAGGGATAGCCTTCCTCCTTCGGTACGTTGAACCAGTAATAGCCATCCTTCGACAGGGAGCGTTCCAGTGCCAGCGTCATTACCACCGCACCCATCGATTTCAACTCCAGCAAACCCTTTAGATAATTTTGGGGAAGAGCGGGACATAATTTCGCCATCAGATTGGGAGATGTGGTGACTAAAACTTTATCAAAGGATTCACCGTCCACGCTCAAACTACCCGATGCCTGCTGCTCCTTGATTGACTCTACCTTCACCCCCAACCGAATCTCGACCCCCGATTCCCTTAATTTCTCCGCAAACATATCCGCAAATTTTTGAAAGCCGCCTTCAAATGTGCCGAGACGAGTCGTCCGCGCTTTGATGCGCGCCCACATCCAGGCCATGTTGACATCTTTATAAAACGGACCAAACTTGCCAATCAGCAGCGGTTTCCACATCTGTTCATAGACTTGTTTGCCCGCGTATTTCAACATCCACTCATCGGCGGTCACCTTCTCGAGCGCTTTCCAATTATTCGTTAAGCGCAGGAATAAACCTACGAAACCAAATCTGATTTTGTTCAGGCCAAATCCAAGCCCAGGAAAAAGAAGCGCATTGAGAATTGAGTCGAAGGGATGCCATCTATGCTTATAAAGCATCACTGTAAACGGACGCGGGAATCTGACCTTGTCCTCCCAGCCCAACTCACGGATCAAACCGAGCATTTCCGAATCACTTTGAAACCAGTGATGATAGAACTTCTCCACCGACCAATCCCAATGCGGCTCTTTGAATCCGGAAGCCAGCCCGCCCACATAATCAGCAGATTCAAAAATGGTTACCTCGTGGCCCGCTTTCCTCAAATCATACGCGGCGGCCATACCGCCGTAGCCTGCTCCGATAATTGCTATTTTCATTTAGGTCCTTTTCATATTCATATCACCACTTCGCCGCCAAAGAACGGCCCCTCGCAACGACATAATATTATTTTTCGGTTTCTTCCCTCAAAGAGTCGCTCCACTTCAATCCTTCGCGCGCCATATAATATGCGCCAAGCAATGTGATGGGAAGCCAGAGCGCCACATGCAGGACAAGCGTATATCCTGCCGCTGTAGCTCGATCCACTCCATAGGCGGTCAATACTGCGATGCCCGGCGCATCGAAGGTGCCGATATAGCCCGGCGCAGAAGGGATGGTGGTTGCGAGATTGACAATTCCATTCATCAGCATCAGGGCAAAGAACGAGACGTTGAAATTGAAGGCGTGCATCACGAACCAGTATTTGCCCGTCTCCAACAGCCAAATGATGACCGAAGTAAAGAAGACCATCAATACGTTAAAGGGGGAGCGGAGCGAAGCGAGGCCATCCAAAAATTTATTCATCACACTGACGACGTTTGTGTGTATTCCTTGTGGAGTAAGGCGTTCAATGATCCACAAACCGATTCTTGCGGTTGCGTGCGGGAACATGGCCGCCAGCAGAAAAAAGCCAAGCGCGCCGAGGAATACACCCGTACCGATGATGGCCACTTGTTGAATATTGCCCACGAAACCAGATGCGCCCGTCAATTTTGCCAGTTCAGATAAGTTGACAAAGACAAAGGCCAGCATCACAACGCCATCGAAGATCCTTTCCACAATGATGGTTGCCAGCGAAGCAGAGACAGGCACGCCTTCCTTGCGTTTCAAGATCACGGCACGCAATACTTCCCCCGCACGCGCGGGATAGATATTATTGCCCATATAACCAATGGTGGTGATGGGGAACATGGTTCTTGTGGGAATCTTCTTGATGGGACCAAGCAGGTAATGCCAGCGCCATGCCCGTATCCACACACCGATGAAATAGATACCGATGCCCGGCAGGAGCCAGATATAATTTGCTTTTTGTACTACATTCCAGAAATCATCGAGGCGGAGGCCGCGCAGGGAGAGCCAGATAAATAGGATGCTGATCAGCACTCCGAGCCAAAATTGCCATTTTTTCATAGGCGTTGATTGTACCAAAAGAGCAAAAAGAAGATAAATGAGGAAAGCAGCAGGAGGGTATTGAAATCATTCGGCTATAATGATTTGACCTTTGCAGGAATAATAAAAAGGATTCTTTATGAAAAAATACTGGGTAAACAGCCGCGACTATGTTTTGATTGCCATTGCCTCTGTGATACAGGCGGTCAGTTTGCGCATCTTCTTTGTCCCTGTAAATCTGGCTTCGGGAGGCGTGAGCGGCATCTCGCAACTGATCCATCATTTTACGGGCTGGCCCATCGGTTTGATGGTGTTGATCGGCAATCTGCCGCTCTTTGCGCTTGGATGGCGTTTCCTCGGCGGACAACGCTTCGCCATGCGGACTGCGTTTGCAATTGTCACTTACTCCTTGTTCACGGATCTGCTTTTGAGAACGCCGTTCTTTGCTCCCGATGGCGGGGCGACTGCGCTGATCAATGACCTGAAAGGCGATATTTTTCTCAACTCGCTCTATGGGGCGATCATCAGCGGTATTGGCTATGGATTGGTTTATCGCGCGCGCGGCACGAGCGGCGGTTCGGATATCCTCGCGCGCATCCTCAATAAATGGCGTGGAATTCCAATGACACAAAGTTACCTGATTGTGGATACAGCCGTCATTTTGTCAGCGGGTTTTATCTTTGGCTGGAAACTGGCTTTGTATGCAATGATCACATTATACGTCAGCGGGCTTGTCGCTGAGACTGTGCTCGAAGGCGGTGGGACTGTCCGCACAGCGATGATCGTGACCGCGCAACCTGAGGAAGTGTCCAATCGGGTAATTGAAGAACTTGAACGCGGCGTAACCTATCTGGAAGGGACAGGTGCCTACACGGGCAATTCACGCCCCGTTTTGTATTGCGTAGTGACGCGCGCAGAAGTGGTGCAGTTGAAAACGATAGTTAATGAAGTCGACCCCGAAGCCTTTATGGTGATCGGGGTCGCGCATGAAGCCCTGGGGGAAGGGTTCATGCCGTTGAAGGGGAGGTAGTACGTCCTTATTTTCTTTTTATATATCCAAATTGATTTAACATATTTTGATTATCGCGCCAGTCTTTTGAAACCTTCACGCGTAATTCGAGAAAAACCTTTCTACCGCCCATCCCTTCGATCTCCTTGCGCGCCGCGCTCCCAATTGACTTTAACATTTTTCCGCCCTCGCCGATCACAATACCCTTTTGTGATTCACGTTCGACAAAGATCGTCGCGGCGATATAAGCCATGCCGTTTTCGCGTTCCTTGAATTCATCAATGCGCACTGCCAGACTATGCGGCACCTCATCGCGCAATTGGATCAAACAGGCTTCGCGCAAAAGGTCTGCGGCGATGTCACGCTCGTAGGCATCCGTGATTTGTTCTTCGGGATACTCAGGCGGTCTCTCCGGGAGGGACTGAATCAGAGTCTCCAACAGTTCACCAAGCCCAAGCCTCTTCGCTGCCGACACTTGCTTGACGTCTGTATTGGCCTCAGCCGAAACGTCAGCCTGCTTTAGCAATTTGACATATTCCTCGCTGCGAGCGGATTCTTCATCAACTTTGAGGAGATCTATTTTATTTAAGACCAGCAATCGGCGAGTATGAAGCGAAATGCTGTTGATCAGGTCGGCGATATGAAGGTCGTCTTCTGTCGGGGCGGAGGATGAATCCACCAGCCAGAGAATCACATCCACGCCTGCCAGCGCTTCCTCGGCTTCGTAATTCAGGAATTCGCCGAGTTTATGGCGGGCTTGATGAATGCCGGGGGTATCCATAAAAACAATCTGTGCATGCGGCAATGTGAGAATGCCAAGTTGACGGCGGCGCGTGGTCTGCGGACGCGGCGAGACCGCCGTGATCTTTTGACCCAGCAAGGCGTTGATCAATGTGGATTTCCCAACATTGGGGCGACCTATAATGGCGATGAAACCGGAACGATGTTCGCTCATGATGTTCTCTGTTTTAAGTTTACGACGAACAGGCTAGCGATGATCAGCGCTGTACCCGCAAGCAGTTGCCAGGATAGATGTTCATTGAGGAAGAGTACACCGAGCATCACCCCGCCGGGTGGAAAGATATAAGTGACCAGGGTTGTGCGCGTGGGACCGATTTCATGCAAAAGATAATAGAACATGATCATGGCAATACCGGAGCCTAATACGCCAAGCCATAAAGCGGCGATCCATGTGAGGGTCAGGGATGGAAACAGGAACGGTCTCTCTGTGATGGGTCCAATGATCCAGATGAAGAGACCGGCTGTAATAAGTGGAAGTGCGCCGCGAATGACGCCTGTGATATGTTGTGTGGCTTTACGCGCATAGACCGCGCTCCATGCATAAAAGAGGGATGCAAGGATGACAGAAAGTTGTCCAATGACATTTTTATGCTGGCTTGCTAGCAGGTCTTCGCTGAAAAGAATCACGACGCCTGCAAACCCGATCAGCAAGCCGATCACTTTGGGCGCAGTCATCTTGTCATCGCGCAGCCAGAAGTGTGCAATGACAATGGTGAAGAGCGGAACTGTGGCGTTGAGGATGGATGCAACGGCTGAGTCAATGGTCTGCTCGCCCCATGAGATGAAGAAGATGGGAATGGCGAGGCTGGCCGGTCCAAGGATGGCATAAATTCCCCATGTTTTCCAGTCGCGCGGCCATTTAACTTTTTGGTAGATGGCAATACCTGCCGCTGTGAGTGCGCCCAACAACATGCGGAATGCGACCAATGCCATGGGGCCGATCTCCTGCAGGCCGATCTTGATCCACAGGAAGGACGAGCTCCAAATAATGCCGAGGGTGATGAAGACGATCCAATGTTTTGTTTTCAACTTGCTCCTCAATTTATTAACCACGAAAGAACGCAATAAAGGGGCGCAAGGTGTTTGGCTGGTTTTCCTTTGTGTACCTTCGTGTCCTTCGTGGTCATATTTTCTTCACCAAATAATACTCACCGCGTTCAAAGCCGCGATCCAGATAGTAGCGACGGGTTCCAATTGCCGAGATAACGGCGATGCGCGAAAAGTCATGTGCGCGCGCCACATTTTCCGCTTCTTTCAGCAGACGTGTGCCGAGTCCCAGGTGTTGTGCCGCGCCTGTTTGTTCCGCGCCAACCGCAAGGGATTGGCCATAGACATGCACCTCGCGGATAAGCGCCGCATTATCGAGGTCAGGCATGCCGG
>CAZEGE010000054.1:0-21002 GCA_964511765.1 uncultured Anaerolinea sp. | reverse complement strand
CGTTGTTTCTGCTGGCATCCTTATGGGAATTCTTTGAGCGATGAAGATCTGCCCATAGCTTGATAACAGATGTTCATATTTTGGGACAGGTAGGTTTTTTCCTGGTCAAGTGGATGCGTCGCTGCGGGAGTTACAGTCCGCTACGGGGGAGGAATTGGACGCGTTGTTGCCAAGTGTTTTAGATAAGGTTTTCAAAGGTGAACAATGAAGACCCTAAGGGTTTTTCCCGTGAACCTTCGTCATGTCAAGCAGGAGAGTCTTGCCTGCCAGAATGCGATTCAGTCAAGGAAACCCTTAGGGTCTCGGATGGTGGCACAAGGAGAAAATAGTCATGTCGTGGACTGGAATAGACAAACAACTGAGAGAACTTCCTGTGAATGATGTTATCAAATTGATGAAGGGATTGCATGACTTGTCCCCGCAGAATAAAGCCTGGTTGAGGGCAAAGCTTTTACCAGTGGTCCAAGATTCCAAGTATCTTGAAGATTGTCGCCGCAAAGTTATCAACTACCTTTACAAGGAAACTGGAGGAATGCCTCACATGCCGCGTTTTCGGGAAGCAAAGAAAATCATTAGCGAATATCGGAAATCCACGAGCGATTTGCGCGGCACAGTTGATTTAATGCTAACGTATGTTGAGCGCGGACACGCCTTTACAAATGATTTTGGCGATATTGACGAACCGTTTTACGACAGGCTCATTAACATGTTGGAACACTTTGCAGTGGAATTACGCCGAAGCCCTGCAAAATATGAATTGTACGATTTATTCAGATCACGTTTAATGGCGGTGAGAAAAACTTCAGACATCGGTTGGGGATATGGAGATTTCGTTCAAGATACGGTGGATGAGTTGGAAGAACTATTCTCAGCAAAATGAATTGTTTAAGCCTCAACCGCAAGAGAAGACATCGCCCCTTTGGAGATTGCTTCGCTATCGCTCGCAATGACATGTGAGCGAAGGTCAACGCGCTGCGGGAGCCCCACACAAGGGGTGATCTTACAAGTCCACGCCCGGACCGCCCATCAGGTACAATAAAAACATGGATAAGATCAAACCCTTTGAAAAGATAGCAGCGCAATTTCAGATCTCGCAGGAAAGCGCCAAATATTTCCTCGGCCAGGTCCAGAAAAGCTTCAAAACAGAAAAACCGTCCCATAAATTAATATTGGAATTTATCGAAGCGCAAAAACTCGAATTCCTGCTCACGCCCTATGAGGTCGCCGCCCTGATGAATGAAAGCGGTGTTTGGGCTTACGCCCTGCGTACCGCGCCTCCCACGATCGTAAATGACGAGGACCTGGACGCGTTGTTTTCGTCCGCCCTGGAATAGGGCATTGAGGGGATGAAATTCAAGAATTTATGAACACCTCATCCTGATTGGATTCCTCCAAAGGTATAATTCAGCAAGTGACTAAACTCCCCATCAACCAGATCCTGCAAGGCAATTACATCAAGCTTCTCAGCTTCATATCTGAGAACTCATTGAGTTTGATTTAGATTGATATACTGAATAAATATGTCAGCCATTCCTCCCACTCTAGCCCCATTCCTCCAGGAATATGAATTTTCCAAACTGAATCCGCAAAAAGATTCTCATACGATTATTGAGCGTACTCTGCAATTCGGAAATCGATCAGAAATACGCTGGTTGTTCACGATTTATTCACAAGAGCAAATCGCTGCATGGGTCAGGCAATTTGGAAAAGATAAACTTCCGCAGCCGCATCTTGTATTCTGGCAAATTGTGTTGGAAGATACCGAATGAGCAAATTATTCTGGAATACCATTACCGAGGACATGCGTCTTATCTTGCTTGAATTCTCGCAAAGCGCAACTGCGGAAAGTTTTTACCTTGCAGGGGGGACGGCTCTTGCCCTGCAAATCGGGCATCGCACCTCGGTTGATCTGGATTTTTTTTCTCCCAATGAAGACATACCCTCCATTCGTCCTGTGCTGGAAAATTCGCTCTCCAGCTTTCCCAACACACTGGCAGACTCTTCATGGGGTAATCTTGTTTACCTTACAAAGACAATAAGGGTGGGCTTTTATCGATATGGATTTCCTCTCGTTGCCCCGTTGGTTGAAATCGAAGGGATACGAATTGCGTCCATTGAAGATATTGCTTTAATGAAACTTGACGCCATGCTCTCTCGTGCCGCACGCAAGGATTTCTACGATCTTTATTTCATCTGCAAACACATGCCGCTCAAGCATTTATTTAATATAGCTGACCAAAAGTATCCATCCGTTCGAGACTTTGAGACACAGGCCACCAAGCGGCTGGTCTATTTTGAAAATGCAGAAAATGAGAGTGAGCCATACCTGATGGACACGATCTCATGGCAGACCGTAAAAGAGTATTTCATTAAACAAGCTAGAGAGATAGAACAGAGTTGGCTAAAATAAAAATCCCCCTCAACCAAATCCTGCAAGGCAATTGCATCGAGATTCTCAATTCGCTCCCCGAGAACTCGGTGGATTTGGTATTCGCTGATCCCCCATATAACCTGCAATTGCAAAATGACCTCTATCGCCCCAACCTCAGCAAAGTGGCCGCGGTCAATAATCATTGGGATAAGTTTTCAAGCTTTGCCGCGTATGATGAATTTACCCTTGCATGGTTACGCGCAAGTCAACGGGTGCTGAAAGAGACGGGTACGATCTGGGTCATCGGCTCGTATCACAATATTTATCGCGTTGGCGCGATCATGCAGGATCTGGGATTCTGGATCTTGAACGACGTAATTTGGCTGAAAACCAATCCCATGCCAAATTTTCGGGGCGTGCGCTTCACGAACGCCCATGAAACGATCATTTGGGCGCAAAAGAAAAAAGGCGCGAAATACACCTTCAACCACAAAGCGATGAAAGCCCTGAACGACGATCTGCAAATGCGCAGTGACTGGGTCCTTCCGCTGGCAATCGGCAAGGAGAGAATCAAATCAAATGGCACGAAAGCGCATCCCACCCAGAAGCCGGAGGCCCTGTTATATCGGGTCATGCTCTCATCCTCGAATAAGGGCGATGTCATTCTGGATCCATTTTTTGGGAGCGGCACTACTGGCGCAGTTGCCAAGAAACTCGGACGCAGTTTCATCGGCATCGAGCGTGACAAAAAATACATCAAGGTCGCGCAAAAACGCATCGCTGCGGTCAAAGCCTCCCCTGCCGAGGCGTTGGAACTGCCAGAAAAGCGCAATCAGGTACGGATCCCGTTTGGGGCGCTGCTCGCGAACGGCCTCCTCAAACCAGGCCAGACCCTGTATTTTGGCAGGGACAGCGCACGCGCAAAAATCCTATCCAACGGACATATCAAATGCGGCGATATCACAGGCTCGATCCATAGTGTGGCAAAGTCACTGATGAAAGGTGCGCCGGTCAACGGGTGGGACATTTGGTATTATAAGGAAGACGGCCAAAAACATTTAATAAACGAGTTACGTGAACTGGTGCGCGCGGGAATGGAGAAATAATGTCGGAAATTTTACTGATTGAAGAATTTGCCGTGGGGTTGCTGTTGATCGCAACCTTTGTCGGCATCCTTGCCCACAGGTTACGAATGCCATACACGGTGGGTCTGGTACTTGTAGGCGCGGTGCTGTCGATCTTGTTCAAGGAATTCCATGTTGAATTGAATTCAGAAATCATTTTAGGCGTCTTTGTTCCCCCATTGATCTTTGAAGCGGCGTTTCATCTTCCCATGCCTGACCTGAGACGAAATATTTTTGCGATCCTGGTCCTGGCAATCGCAGGGGTGTTAATAACCACTTTCCTGGTCGGCGGGATAGTCGCATACGGTGCGGGAATGTCAATCGGATCCGCCATCATCTTCGGTTCGATCATCGCGGCAACCGATCCCATTGCAGTGATCGCATTATTCAAAACCCTGGGTGTGCCGAAAAGACTCCAGGTTCTGCTGGAAGGCGAAAGCCTGCTAAACGATGGCATAGCCATTGTGATCTTCAATATTGCCGTCGCTGCGGCGACCACCGGTGTATTTAATCTGCGGGAAGGGATAAGCGCCTTCATCCTTAGCGCAGGCGTTGGGTTGGGAATTGGTTTTATATTGGGTATTTTAGCCTCGCTCATGATCTCGCGCATCGACGACCACTTAATCGAAACAGCCATTACCTTTGTTTTGGCATATGGAGCTTTCATTATCGCCGAATCGTTCCACGTGAGCGGCGTGCTGGCGGTGGTAGCCGCGGGACTTGTAAATGGAAGGATCGGCCCACGCGGCATGTCTCCCACCACGCGTATCGTGGTCTTCAACTTTTGGGAGTTCATGTCGTTTATCTCAAACTCATTCGTATTTTTATTAATTGGTCTGGTGACCGACCTATCCCTCATCGCAAATAACTGGCAGGCGATTATCTGGGGAATTCTGGCCGCAATGGTATCCCGCCTGCTGGTCATCTACGGATTGCTCCAGCCATTCAAATCCATCCCCACTAGATGGAAACATATCATTTATTGGGGCGGCTTGCGCGGCGCAATCTCGCTCGCGCTCGTTCTAAGTCTGTCGTCGAAACTTAATTCAGAGATCAGCAGTCAACTCCTGGCAATGGTCTTCGGACTTGTGCTGTTCACCCTGCTCGTCCAGGGTGCGAGTATGAGTGCAGTCATCAAAAAATTACAGATCATCACCCCCAGGGAGGATCGCAATGAATATGATCTCCGCCGCGCCCGAGCCGCATCTACAAAAGCAAGCTACGATCATCTGGAGAAAATCTATAAGACCGGCATGATCTCCAAACATGTCTGGGAGATCATGTCTGGCGTGCTCAACCCATATTCCAAGAATCTGGCCAATGAAGTCAGGGACATCTTAAAATCACATCCCGAAGTGGAAGCGGAGGAACTGGACACCGCCTGGCGTGAATTTCTTAGTTTTCAACGGCTCCAGATCACAGAATTACTGGCCAGCAATGCGATCAACGATGATGTATTTTCAGATCTGACCGGTCAGATAGACTATGCGCTCGGTTTGCGCGAAATCAAATGGGATGACATAAAATATCTGAATGAACTCTTCCTGGCAGGCGCGGCTGAATCCGAGCAAACATAAACCTGCTATTTTCCAAACGGCAATTAAGCATGTTAATCTAGCTTAATACTTGAAACGAATAACAATCCAACACCCCGATTTTCGACAACAAACAGGACACAGCATGTCAAGATCATTCACATTAATTACAGAACAACACATCCCTGAAATCAATTCCATTGCAAGGTTATACGCGCATAAACGAACGGGCGCGCGCCTGCTTTCCATCGTCAATGACGATGAGAACAAAGTCTTCAGCATCAACTTCCGCACCACCCCCAGGGATTCGAGCGGTGTGGCGCACATCCTCGAGCATTCTGTTCTGGGCGGATCGCAGAAGTATCCCGTTAAAGAACCATTCGTCGAATTGCTCAAGGGCTCGCTGGCAACCTTTGTCAACGCGTTCACATATCCAGACAAAACATGCTACCCCGTTGCCAGCCAGAATATGCAGGATTTTTACAACCTGATCGATGTCTACATGGACGCGGTGCTGCATCCGCTGATCAGCGAGCAGACATTGATGCAGGAAGGCTGGCATTACGAGATCAAGGCTGTCTCCGAGCCGCTCGCGTACAAGGGCGTTGTATTCAATGAAATGAAAGGCGCGTATTCCTCGCCTGAAAATTTATTGGCGCGCACCATACAGCAATCCCTTTTCCCGAAACATGTCTATGGCGTGGATTCAGGCGGCGACCCTGCCAGCATCCCCGATCTCACCTATGAAAACTTCAAAGGCTTCTGGGAAAGTTATTATCATCCATCCAATGCGTTCATCTTCTTTTACGGCAACGACGACCCTGATAAACGCTTAAAGTTAATGGAAGGGTATCTCAAGCCATATAAAAAGAAGAAGGTCAAATCAGCTGTGCCGCTTGCAAAGCCATTCAAGCGCCCCAGGAAAGTTGACTATTTCTACGATGCAGGCACAGATGCAGATATCGAAAAGAAACACTATCTGACGGTCAACTGGAAACTACCCGAAGCCTCCGACCCGGCCTTGAATTTCAGCTTTCAAATTTTAGGACACGCGCTGATCGACACGCCGGCTTCCCCGCTTAAGAAAGCCCTGCTTGATTCGGGTCTCGGCGAAGACCTTGCAGGGCTTGGCCTCGAATCGGATTTGCGTGAGATGATCTTCTCGACAGGTCTCAAAGGCACGCGTGCGCGCCATGCAAGGAAAATCGAAAGGTTGATTCTCGATACGCTCGAACAACTTGTCCGTGATGGCATAGACCCTGAAATGATCGCCGCTTCGATCAATACGATTGAATTTGCCTTGCGCGAAAACAACACTGGCGCATTCCCGCGCGGAATCGCCGTCATGCTTCGTTCGCTCACCACCTGGCTGCACGAAGACGACCCCTTCAAACTGCTGGCTTTCGAAGCGCCGCTGAATGAGATCAAAACAAGGTTGGCAAACGACAAGCGCTACTTCGAGAAAATGATCCAGACCTATTTACTGGATACCGTCCACAGGACAACCATCCGCTTCAAACCCGACCCTGAGCTTGCCCGCCGCTTCGAGGCAGAGGAGACAACCCGCCTCGCCGCCCGCCGCGAATCGATGAGCGCGGACGAATTGCATCAGTGGGTAGAGAACGCCAGACAACTCAAACTCAAGCAGGAAACTCCCGACTCAGCCGAAGCATTGGAGACACTGCCTGTGCTGGACCTGAAGGACCTCGATAAGGATGCCAAGGCAATTCCAATTGAAGAGATCCAGGTCCAGGATACAAAGGTCTTGTATCACGACATCTTCACCAACGGCATCCTCTACTTCGATCTCGGCTTCGACCTGCGCGCCATGCCGCAGGAACTGCTGCCGCTCACAGAAATCTTCGCGCGCGCCCTCTTTGAAATGGGCACCGAGACCGAAGACTACGTCAAACTCTCACAGCGCATCGGTAAAAGCACAGGCGGAATCTACGGCTCCTCGATGGCCGCCACAGTTCAAAAGTCCGGCGAGAGCGTGGCGATGCTGATGATTCGAGGCAAGTCCACCGTGGATAAATCCACCGAGATGATGAACATCATCAGGGAT
Source organism: uncultured Anaerolinea sp. (assembly GCA_964511765.1). GTDB lineage: Bacteria > Chloroflexota > Anaerolineae > Anaerolineales > Villigracilaceae > Villigracilis. The sequence goes on along the minus strand of CAZEGE010000054.1, from coordinate 13,907 downwards.
GTGCTGCTCACCACGAAATTTGACAACCGCGCAAGACTCAAACAAATTGTGCTCGAGGAAAAATCAGAGCTTGAGTCTGGACTGGCTCCCGCGGGGCATCGCTTTGCAAATACACGCCTGCGCGCGCAATTCGGCGGCGCTGGCTGGATCAACGACCAGACCAAAGGCGTTGGCTATCTTTTTGCATTGCGCGAACTGGCAAGTGACATTGACAGGAATTGGCCGAAGGTGTTGAAGAAACTGGAGGACATGCGCGACGGGTTGATCAACAGCAAATCCGCGCTGGTCAACGTGACGCTTGATTCTGCCAATTGGAAAACCGTGCGACCGCATCTGGAAAACTTCATTTTTGCCCTGCCGGTAAAAGACCTGCCATTAAAGGATTTTGAAATTGAAACAAAGATCGAAAGAGAAGGTCTTGCGATACCCGCGCAGGTCAATTACGTCGGCAAGGGCGCGAACCTGTACGAATACGGCTACAAATTTGACGGCTCTTCCGAGGTTGTGATCGGGTATTTGCGCATGGCTTATTTATGGGAAAAAGTGCGCGTGCTGGGCGGTGCTTACGGCGCCTTCGCTCAATTTGACGACGGCACAGGTGTGTTCAGTTTCCTATCCTATCGCGACCCGAACATCGCTGCGACCATTGATAATTACGATAATGCAGCCGCCTTCCTGAAAGGGCTCGATACCTCGCGTTTGTCGGGTCATGAGTTGAAGAAAGCCATCATCGCCGCCATCGGTGAACTGGATGCTTATCGACTGCCGGACGCAAAGGGATATACTTCGATGATGCGCCACCTCACACAGCGCACAGACGAAATGCGCCAAAGAATCCGCGATGAAGTATTATCCACCAACGGCGAGGATTTCATTGCCTTCGGCGAAGTACTTGAAAAAGTGGCGCAATCGAATGCGGTGGTCGTGGTCGGCTCGCAGGCGGCGCTTGAAGGCGCGAATGCTGGCTTGAAAGTGACGAAGGTTTTGTAGAAAATTTCATGTCAATCTGAGGGAGCGTTTTTTGCGACCGAAGAGTCTCGCGCTCAGGGTGACACGGACTCTAAAAGGAGTTCGCATGAACACCACACTCAAGTTCAACGGCATTGAACATCCAATAGTCGCAGCGCCATCCACTGCCAACGCTACTGGTTAATGGAAAAGATCAAAATAGTGAGAAGCAAATGAATACTCCATCGCTTGAAGACCAATTGGTTTCCGAACTCTGGGCGCGGGATGTGCGATTCTTGATGGGACACCAGCTCAGTTCAACGCCTTTGCTTGCTCCTGCAAATCTCATCGCATCGCTGGCGCAGAGCGCAAATGCGCGCGTGCGCTTCTCATTAATTCCCCTGTTCCTGCGCCATCCTGAATTCTCAGCCGATGTGGAAATTGCAGACAGGTCGCTTTCTACGCAAGCAAGTCAATTCGTACTTCGGTTTTACTATACCGCCGCCGTATTTCTTCAAAAAAAATATCGCAAACGAATAACCCAAATCCTTGGTAAACAACCCCGACTCCCCGATTTGTTTTCAGGCAAGTTGGGATTCTCGCCAGATAAAAAACCCGACCGGGCGCTAATACAACTGGCAAAACAACACCAAATTCTGAGCGGACAATCCGTCAATTGGCTTGGGACGTATGAACACGCGGCAGATGTCTGGCTGAGGCAAATGGAACTGCAAAAGGCGTAATTATGAACCACATAGAACTCCAAAGTGTTTTGACTACGCTGGGAGAACGCGTTCCGCCTGCCTCTCGTTTAACCTTGATTGGCGGAAGCGCGTTGATCCTTCTTGGAAGTCCGCGATTGACTGTCGACATTGATTTTGTCGGCGACGATGTTAACCCAAACGAATTGCACCGGCAAATCATCAAAATTGCCAGCGAATTGAAAATCCTCATTGATCCCGTCCCTATCGAGCGTTTCATTCCACTGCCGCAAGGGAGCGAACAGCGAACGATCCCTATCGCCCAATTTGGGAACTTGAATGTTTATGTTGCCGACCCGTACAGCATTGCGCTCAGTAAAGTAGATCGCGGTCTGGATAACGATTACGAAGACATTGTCTTTCTAATTCAACAAAACCATATAAACCTGAAAAAGTTGGAAGCCATCGTACAAAATGCCGTGACCAATGCAGGTAAATACGATCTCCATCCCGATATCCTTGCTCATTTTCAGGAGTTGAAAAAACGGCTGAAATGAATTTGAAGTACACAGTTACCAGATCGCTTATCCCAGGATATATCTGTAAACCATAGGAGTTTCCATGAATATCACACTCAAGATCAATGGAGTTGAACACGCGATAGATACCGCACCATCCACCACCCTGCTCGGCGCATTGCGCGAGCTGGGGTATCACGGAGTCAAGTTCGGCGACGAGAGCGGTCTCTCTGGCGCGGACACGGTTTTGCTGAACGGTAAACCTGTCAACGCGGGCTCGCTGCTTGCCGCGCAGGCTGAAGGCCAGGACATCGCCACCATCGAAGCGCTTGGCGAACATCCCGAACAAGGCTGGAAGAGGACTGACGGCTTGCATCCTCTTCAAAAGGCTTTCGTTGAATCAGGCGCGATCCAATGCGGATACTGCACGCCGGCGCAAATCCTGGCAGCGAAGAGTCTGCTTGAGAAAAACCCAAACCCAACTGAGGCGGAGATCCGCGAGGCGATCTCTGGCGTGCTCTGCCGCTGCACGGGCTATCTCAAACCCGTCCAGGCGGTGATGAAAGCCGCGGCGGAAATGCGCGGCGACGAACCCTTCGACATCTCATCCATCAATTGGGATTTCGGAGCACCCAAACCTGATATCCCTTCCAATGACGCCCCCGCTTCTTCATCCACGGGTGTGCTGGTTCGGCCCAAAGTAGTCCTGGCACCCGAAAGCCAGACCTGGCAAACGGTCGGCAAGCCGGAGATCAAAGTGGATGCCATCAAACTTGTACAGGGCAAACCTGCCTTCACTGGTGATTTCGAAAAGCGCGGATTGCTGCACGCCAAGGTTTTACATTCGCCGCACGCTCACGCCAAAATCAAAAAGATCGATACAACCAGGGCGAAGGCGCTCGAGGGCGTCGCTGCCGTGCTGACATGGCAGGATATCCCACGGGTGGTGTATTCCACCGCGGGTCAATCAGACCCGATCCCCGGACCCCTGGATACCTTTTCTTTGGATCATAAAGTCCGCTTTGTCGGTGACCGGGTGGCCTTCGTGGCTGCAGAGACCTCGGAAATTGCAGAGAAAGCCTTATCGCTGATCGAAGTTGAATATGAAATCCTGCCCATGATTTTGGACTCGCGCGATGCAATGAAACCCGACGCAATCAAAATTCACGACGAACCTGAATATGTGGACTTTGCGGATTCCAATCCGCAGAAGAATCTGGCTGCTGAAATCCGCATCGACATCGGCGACGTGGAAAAAGGCTTTCAGGAAGCCGACGAAATCTTCGAAGCCGAATACGAAGTCCCAAAAGTCCAGCAGGCGCATATCGAGCCGCATGTGGCGGTCACCTATTGGGACGAAGATGACCGCCTGGTGATCCGCACCTCCACGCAAGTGCCTTTCCACATCAGGCGCATGCTCGCTCCCGTTTTGGGATTACCCGTAAAAAGAATCCGCGTGATCAAGCCGCGCATCGGCGGCGGTTTCGGCGGTAAACAGGAAGTTCTCATGGAAGATGTCGCCGCGCATCTCACGATCGCCACCAAACGCCCTGTGATCTATGAATATTCCCGCGAAGAGGAGTTCATCGCCGCACGTTCCCGCCATCCGATGCGCGTAAGGATGAAGACAGGCGTAAAGAAGGATGGCACCATCACCGCCAATTCGATGTACGCGCTTTCAGATACCGGCGCATACGGCTGTCATGCGTTGACCGTGACGGGCAATACAGGTCACAAAGCGATGGCGCTCTATGTAGGCGACGGGGAATATCGCACAGCGCCCAATATCCGTTTTTATGCCGATGTGGTCTACACCAACACCCCTCCTTCCGGCGCCTTCCGCGGATACGGCGTGCCGCAGGGATACTGGCCGCTCGACCGTCACATGGAGAAAATCGCGCGCGCCATGGGTTTCGATCCGATCGATTTCCGTTTGAAGAACGCCATTCACGCGGGCGAATATCATCCGTTTTCAACGGCATGGAATGAAGGCCGCGAGCCGCGCCCAGAGATCATCCATACGGTCGGTCTCGAACAATGTGTGGCGCAAGGCCGCGCCGCAATTGGCTGGGACGATAAATTCGGAAATGAGAAGTGGCGCGCCGGACAAACAGCCAATTTGACCCGCAAACGCAAAGGCATCGGCGTCGCCATGGTCATGCAAGGGACAGCCATTCCCTACCTCGATATGGGCGGCGCATCGATCAAGATGAATGACGACGGTTCGTTTAATCTATTGGTCGGCGCAACCGATTTAGGCACCGGCTCGGATACCGTTCTTGCGCAAATGGCCGCGGAAGTCCTGGGCGTGCCCCTCGAGGATATGATCACATATTCATCCGACACAGATTTCACGCCATTCGACAAAGGCGCATACGCCTCATCCACAACCTATATTTCAGGCACAGCCGCAACAAAAGCGGCACAGATCGTGGCAGAGAGAATCAAAGCAAGAGCGGTTGAAATGTTCAAGGCTGCAGGTTTGCAGGTTGAACCTTCCAACTTGCAACTTTCCAACCGAATGGTTTTTGCGCCAAACGGACAAAGTATTCCGCTTTCTGAAATTGCACTCGACGCCCTGCACCGAAACAACCAGGAACAGATCATGGGCGTGGCAAGCTATGTCTCGCCTGTCTCGCCGCCGCCTTTCGCGGCGCAGTTTGCCGAAGTCAGTGTGGACACAGAAACGGGCCAGGTCACGGTGGACAGGCTGGTGATGGCGGTTGATTCGGGCGTGATCGTGAATCCGCTGACAGCTTCGGGTCAGATCGAGGGCGGGATGACCCAGGCGCTCGGTTATGCCGTCTGCGAGGAAATGCGCTACGATCAAAGAGGCCATGCCATTGAAAGGGATTTTGACCGTTATCATATCTTCCGCGCAGATGAGATGCCCGAACTCGAAACCATCTTTGTGGAAACATTCGAGCCAAGCCATCCATTTGGCGTGAAAGCCGTGGCGGAGATTCCGATGGATGGAGTTGCGCCTGCGGTCGGCAATGCCGTGCTGGATGCTTTGGGCGTGAATGTAGATGAGATTCCCGTTACGCCGGAGAAAGTTTGGCGAGCGATCAAGCATCAGTAAAGCGGAGCAGGTTCAAGTTAAGAAAGACGCGCAACCCACCTGGTTTTTCGTTGAGCAAGGAAACGTTACCGCAGGACGAACCTGGAAGCCGAGATATAATCAGGAAGTTATCTTTAATTTTCAACCATGCTGGAGAAGAAAGAACTAAATGTCCGACCCAATTTATGTAGTAGGCCACATCAATCCCGATACCGACTCAATCGCATCCGCAATGGGCTACGCATGGCTGCTGCGCGAACGCGATAGCACCAATGCCCTGGCCGCACGCGCCGGCGCCCTTAATGCACAGTCATTGTGGGTATTAAAAACACTCAGCCTCGAGGCGCCGATCCTGCTGACGGACGCCTCGGCCCGCTTCGGCTCGGTCATGAGCCGCCTCGATACCATCCGCCCGGATTCACAACTTGGCGCCGCATGGAGCCTCGCAAGCAAAACAGGCGGGATTGCGCCCATCGTCAGCGAGGACGGCATGCCTTACGGCATTATCGACGGCATGAGCCTTTTCAAATATTTCACCGAAACGCTCGGACCCCGTCCCGGCGATACAACCGTCAGCGAAATGATGTCGGCCCAATGCCAGGACGCCGCGGATACGGCCGTCCCGAAGTATCAGGCGAATGCCCACATCCGCGATTCACTCAATAAATTATTACGGGACGAACACAATGACTACTGGGTCGTGGATGAACAAGGTGTCTACATGGGCATTGCACACCAGCGCGAAGTTTTAAATCCCCCGCGGCTTAAGGTCATTCTGGTGGACCACAACGAACCGCGTCAGGCAATCGCCGCGCTCGAAGAAGCGGAACTGCTCGAGATCCTCGATCATCACCGCCTCGGCAACCCCTACACCCATCAACCGATCCGCTTCACCGTGGACACGGTTGGATCGACTTCCACGCTGGTGACGGAATTAACCGCCGAAGCCGGACTCTCCATGCCGCCTCTGCTGGCAGGCATGCTCCTGGCTGGACTGACATCTGATACGCTCGTCCTGACATCTCCCACGACCACGCAGCGCGACAAAGACGCCGCCGAACGCCTGGCACGCTGGGCTTTCGTGAGTGGAAGTCCGCTTAAAGGCGAGACCATCGAATCCTACGGCAAAGATGTGCTGAACGCCGGCGCAGGACTCTCCAACCGCAAACCCGAGGAGATCGTCAGCACAGACATCAAACCCTTCGAAGGGGGCGGATTCAAATTCGCAGTTGCCCAGGTCGAAGTCACGGACATCCTGCAATTGAGCGAACATCTCGATCCGCTTCAAAACGCATTGAACGGCCTGCGCGACAAACGCGGTTTGGATTTCGCCATGCTGCTGGTCACCGATATCGTGCGCGGTACGAGCCGCCTGCTGGTCTCATCCGATGCTCCCACTGTTTTGAACGACCTGCCTTACCCGCCCCTGCCCGACGGCACACGCGATGCCCTGGGTATCGTATCAAGAAAGAAACAGCTGCTGCCTGCCGTGCTGGGTTTGCTGGAGAGATAATCAGCAAGGGCGATTGGTCAGCTGGCCTCCTTCGGCTTTTCGCGCGGGGATATTCAGATTTGAATAAATAACCGACCTTCATCCACCGCACGGCGTTTGTACGGTAAAATAGATATATGAATAAGCACGGAACAAATCTGAAAACCGTCCTCCCGAAAAAGCGCCGGGACGATGTGCGTTTAGCGCAGGGAAAATTGCCGGCCGGTCGATTGAATCAAAAAGATAAGACGGCGACCCATGAACAATAGCGACACCGTTCTGCTGCAGCGCATCCTCGACGCAATAGAACAGGTAGAGAGCTATACCAGAGGCATGTCTGAAAGAGAATTTCGCTCCCGCTGCATGGTACAGGATGCAGCCATCAGACAGATCGAGATCATCAGCGCAGCCGCCAGTAATATCTCGCTTGAATTTCAGGCGGCTCACTCAAAATTACCGTGGTCCAAGATCATCGCCATCCGCAAAAAGATCGTGCCGGAAAATTTCAGCGTCAACCCCGCCAATATATGGAATGTCATTCAGGACGACCTGCCTTTGCATAAGCAAGCCCTCAAAAAGATCGTTTAGAGAGATTTGATATTTCCCCGCGCCAGTCCTGCCTGCGCCGCGCTTTGCATTGACGCAGATGATGCGTGAATTGCCAGAAAGAAAATAATGAATAGAATCCCCAATTCCCAGTTAATAGAAAAAGACATCCCCTCCAAGCGGGCAAGCTGGAGCAAAATTGAATCTTTTGCGCTAACTTATAACGGCTACACCCAGTGGGGCTCCTTCAAGAAATGCCGCGAAGTCGCCAAACAAGGGATAGGCCAATATAAAGAAAACAAGGAATTGAATCAATCTTTAACAGACCTGCGCACCTGCCTGTTCTTTGAAGCCCGCCGCTGGAAACATTTTGAAAAGACCCCGAATAAAAACGGCTTAAATTACGTTCACGCTCTGGTTGAAGCCATCCGCACGCGGGTTGCGGAAAAAGAACTTTCATAAACAATCTATCTTGAACAACATGCCTTACCCGCATCTTCCGAACCATACTCGCGATGCTCAAGGCGCAGCATCCGGAAAAAAGTTGTCGCTTGTTAAATTGGGTCTGCTGGAAAGATAGGATAAAATACAAGTAAGAGGATCAATGCGATGTTTCAACTTGAAACAAAAATGAATCCAACTGGTTTCCCGCCTGTGGCAGAGACATTACCACAGGCAATTGAACGCATCGTATCTGTTCTCAAGCCTGAGAAAATCATCCTATTTGGTTCGTACGCACAAGGTAACCCAAACCATGACAGTGACGTGGATTTACTGGTAATTATGGAGTTACATGAAGATTACAAGGAAAAATACCGGGCCATTTCCATGCTACTTTATCCAAGAAAATTTCCAGTGGATATTATTCTGAAAACCCCCAAAGACGTCGTGGAAGCCCAAAAGGGCGGCAAAGATAACAGCTTCTTCATTCGCGAAATTCTCAAAAAAGGCAAAGTGCTTTATGACAGAAATCAGCGAGCTTAAGTCCTGGATCGAAAATGCCGAGGAAGATTTTTCTGCCGCAGAAGCATTGATACAACTAAAAAAGCCTTTGGCAGCAGGCGCGTGTTTTCACGCTCAGCAATGTGCTGAAAAATATTTCAAAACCCTGCTTATTCTAAAAGATGTGGATTTTCCAAAGACACACGATCTGCCTACTTTGAATACATTGTGCAACAATGCAGGCGTTCTAACGGGCTTCCCTCCGCAACAACTTATAGACTTAACCGAATATGCCGTCCGCAGGCGCTATCCAGGAAATCAACCAACACTGGAGGAAACCAAAGAAGCCATTGAAATTGCATCATCCATCCGTCAATTTGCACGGGCGTTTTTAGGCTTGGCGTAATTTCTTAATGACAAATTCCATCTACCAAGCCCTCGCAGAAATCGAAAAGACCAACGGCTCTGCCGCCCTCTGCACGGTGACAAGCAGCGAAGGCTCCACGCCGCGGCATGTGGGCAGCAAAATGCTGGTCTACCCGGATGGAAAATTCATCGGCACGGTGGGCGGCGGCGACCTCGAGCATCGCGTGCTCGATGAGGCGTGGATGGCGCTTGGCGATGGCCAGGCGCGACTCTTACATTACAACATGGCTGACCCATCACGCGGCGACCCCGGCGTGTGCGGCGGCCAGGTGGAGGTGTTTGTGGAACCGATCCTTGCTCCCCCATTGCTGGTCGTGATCGGCGCGGGACACGTGGGCAAAGCAGTTGTTCACCTGGCAAAGTGGCTGGGATTCCGCGTGGCAGTCTGCGACGACCGCCCTGAATTCTGCACGCCCGAAGTGACGCCAGGCGCAGACGCTTACTATGCGGTGACGATGGACAAACTAATCGACCATATCAAAATCGATAAACGGACTTTTTTGATCCTGACGACCCGCGGCTCAAACGTGGATGCGGCGGGACTAGCCCCGCTGCTGGACTCTGCCGCGGCTTATATCGGCGCGATCGGCTCCCGCCGCCGCTGGACAACCACCGTCAAGACCTTGAAGGAAAAGGGGATCTCCGAGGAAAAGATCGCGCGAGTCCACTCGCCGATGGGTTTGGAACTGCAAGCTGAAACGCCCGAAGAGATCGCAATCAGCATCCTGGCGGAGGTGATGATGGTGAAAGCCAAAGGGACGGGAAAGCCGATGAAGGATTAGTGAACAGTTATCAGTTGTCAGTGAACAGTGAGCATTTATCAGCGACCAGAAGCCAGTTGAGGTTCGAAACTTTAATGAGATGGAATTCGTAAAGAAATATGAGCTGCACCCGTTAAAGCGGAGATCGCCTACCACTTCGTGGCACAGGTACCCATCCACCCTTCGGGTATTTCGCGGGTACGATGTCGGCAAAAAAACGCCTCGCAATGATATAAAATAAGAGAGACGGTTCTTGTACCTGAAAGTCAGTTCGACTATAATAAAATCGTTGTTCTTTCAAAAGGAGTGAGATATGGCTAGAATTTTCGATGTCATTGAATACGCAAATGAAATGTCCGATGAGATCGTCCACCGCTTTCCAGAGCAGGGCATTGGCGATTTTCGCGTTGGCTCACAGGTGATCGTGCGCGAAAGCCAGAGCGCGGTGTTCTTCCGCGACGGGAATGCGCTGGATGTGTTCAAACCTGGACGCCACACGATTGTAACCGCCAACATCCCAAAATTGATCGATTTCATCGGGAAGGCGTTCAATGACCGCACGCCTTTCCCTGCGGAAGTGTATTTTGTTTCGCGCAAGGAATTTGCGAATAGAAAATGGGGCACGCCGCAGCCGATCATCGTGCGCAACCCGGGCATGGGACTGGGCGTGGCCTTGCTGCAGGGATTTGGGTCGTACTCGTTCCAGGTGAAGGATCCGCAGCAATTCGTGACGCAGATCGTGGGCGCGCAAGGCGCGTATCACACCTCCGGTATCGAAGAACGTTTACGCACCATGCTGCTCTCGAAATTGCAGGATGCGCTCGGCGAAAGCGGCGCAAAGAATTCCGTGCCTGAAATGATCGGGTTGACGGAAGAGATCGGCGCAGCCGTACGTGCGAAATCCCAGCCTGATTTTGAAGCGATCGGTCTGACGCTTAAGTCTTTCTACATCGGCAACCTCAAGCCTTCCGATAAATCCGCCCAGGAATTGCGCGACATGGGGATGCTCGACATGGCAACCTACAGCCAGTTGCAAGCCGCGGATGCCATGCGCGACGCGGCCCAGAACGAAGGCGGCGGAGCCGGCCTGACGGCCGGCATCGGGGCCGGGATGGGGATCGGTAATTTGATGGGACAAGCCCTGCAAGGCGGAATGCAAAATACTTCCGCAGGCGGCGCACCTGCTGCCGGCGCCAAGATGCCCGATATCATGACTCCGGCCGAAGCGGCCCAGTTCATGAAGGTGACCGAGGAGGATATCATCGCCTCCATTCAGGATGGCAGTTTGAAGGCCAAGAAAGTCGGCAAGGCTTTCCGCATCAGCAAGGATAATCTTGAAGCTTTCATGAATAGCTAGTTAGAGAACAGAGATTAGAGATTAGAGATTTGTGATAGGTAATTGATGAGAGACTTTCCTAGAGGAGAGTCTCTTTTTATTGCTGGTTTCGATACGGATTTCGATACGCTCCGCTGGGTTTCGATACGCTCCGCTGGGTTTCGATATGCTCCGCTGGGTTTCGATATGCCGCTGCGCGGCTACTCAACCAGCAACGGCTACTCAACCAGCGGGGGTTATTCCAACTCAGCAAGTACTTCGGCTATTGCGTCCAGGACATGGCTGGTTTCGATACGGATTTCGATACGCTCCGCTACTCAACCAGCAACGGCTACTCAACCAGCGAGGGTTATTCCAATTGAGCAAGTACTTCGGGGATTGACTCCAGGACATCACTGGCCAGGACGGAGGCGGTGGCGCCGAGGGTTTCGGCGGCGAGCAGGCCGGCCTGGGCGTGGATGAACGCGCCGGCAAGGGCGGCATCGTAGGCTTCCAATCCCTGGGCGAGGAGGCCGACGATCACACCGGCCAGCACATCGCCGGTGCCGGCGCGGGCCAGGGCGGGTGTGGCAACCGGGATGATGGCGAGACGTCCATGCGGGCAGGCGACGACGGTGAAGGCGCCTTTCAAGACGACGACATGTCCCCAAGCCTGCGCGTAGCGGCTGGCAATTTCCGCGCGGTTGGATTGAATCTCCGCTATCGATAAACCGGTCAAGGCGGACATTTCGCCGGGATGCGGGGTTAATACGGCAGGCGCGAATAGTTTTTTATGCCAATCCCTGATGTGAGATAAATGCCTCAATCCATCTGCGTCCACAACCATTGGCAATTTTATGGAGGGGATCATTTTTTCGATAAAGGTTCGGGTTGATGGTTTATCGCCGAGGCCAGGTCCCACTAATAAGGCTGCGGCGTGTTTAAGATTTTTTAATACTACATCCACCGCCGAGGACGGCGGTGTGAGCGTGTCATTTTCAGAAATGAAGCCGTTCTCGTGGGGGAGCAGGACCCAGGTGGCTTCAGGCAGGTGGCCTGCGAGGGCGGCGTGCAAGGGTGCGGGGACAGCCAGGGTGACCAGCCCTGCGCCGATGCGATAGGCGGCGCGGCCAGCCAGCAAGGCGGCGCCTGTATAAGAGGCCGAACCCGCTACCACGAAAGCCGTACCAAACGTCCCTTTGTGTGAGGCGGATGTCCGCTCAGGCAAAAGCGCGGAGACCCTGTCCCAATCTGCAGCTTCGGTCTTGAGCGCATGCCACGAATCCAAATCTTCAGGCAGGCCGATATCGACGGCCCCCAGTTCGCCGACAAACTCAAAGGCGGGCAGTTTCAACAAACCCTGCTTGACGGCGGCCATGGTGAGGGTGAGGCCGGCAGGGATGGTTTCGGCGGCGGCCCCGCCTGTGTCGCAATCGACGCCGGAGGGACAATCGACCGCGAGGACGAAGACGGGCGGATCGATTTCGGAGAGGAAGGTATTTATTTTTTCGAGGACGCGCGCCGCCTCTTTCTTAAGGGGGAGTTTGATGCCCGTCCCAAGCAGTCCATCCAGCAGGACATCCGACTGGTTAAGATAAGCGTTGAGAATTTCATGGTCGCGATCGACCGCGGAGTCAGTGAGCTCGCCGCCCGCCGATAGATAACGCGCGGCGAGTTCGTCCTGCCCCGATTTACGGTTGAGCAGCCAGGCATGGGTGCGCCAGCCCGCCTCGGCAAGCCAGGCGAGGGCGACGAGGGTGTCGCCGCCGTTATTGCCCGGCCCGACCAGGCCCGTGACTTCGTGCCAACCCTGTTCCTGGCCGAGGGCGTGCAGGAGTTCGGCCAGCCCGCGACCGGCATTCTTCATCATTTCAGCATAGGAGAGGCCGCTGGCGTCGGCTTCCTTTTCGATGGCGCGCATTTGGGCGACGGTGACGAGTTTCATTTGTAAAATCCTTTCACCACGAAGATCACGGTGGAACACAAAGGGGAATGAGGGATGAGGAATGAGATACGAGTGAGAAGTGAGAGGTAATTAGGGATTAGGAATTAGGAATTAGTTGTCGAGGGGGGATTTGACAGCGAGGCCGCCGCGCTGTAACACGTGAGTGTAGATCATGGTGGTTTTGACATCCTTGTGTCCGAGCAGTTCCTGGATGGTACGGATATCGTAGCCATTTTGCAATAGGTGGGTGGCGAAGCTATGGCGGAAAGTGTGGGGGGTGACGGGCTTGTCTATTTTGGCGAGGAGGGCGGCGCGGCGAACTGCTTTTTGGAGGACGGTTTCGTCTATGTGGTGGCGCATGGTCTTTTTGGATACGGGGTCTATGGAGAGCGAGATGGCGGGGAAGAGGTATTGCCACATTTCCTCTTTGGAGGCGTTGGGAAATTTTTTTGCCAAGGCATAAGGGAGATAAACTTCGCCGAATCCTTTTTTGAGGTCTTGTCCATGAATGAGCGCGACGATTTTGATCTGCGCGTGAAGCGCGGGGATGATCGAGTCGGGCAGGATGGTGACGCGGTCGTCTTCGCCTTTTCCGTCGCGGACAATGATCTGATGATTGCCGAAATCAATGTCTTTGACGCGCAGGCAGAGACATTCCATTAGACGCAAACCGCTACCGTAGAGAATCTTTGCCATCAGTTGGGGAAGCCCTGTCATTTTGCTGATAACGGTCATGGCTTCCTGTTGGGTGAGGACGACAGGGAGGGTCTTGGATTTTTCGGCGCGGATGATGTCGGTGGGGAATTCGATCTCTTTTTTGAGAACGTGACGATAGAGGAAGATGATTGCGCTGAGGGCCTGGTTCTGAGAGGAGGCGGAGAGTTTACGTTCGACGGCAAGGTGGGAGATGAATGCCTGAATTTCTTCAACGCCCATGTCTTTGGGATGGCGTTTTTTGTGGAAGAGGATGTAGCGGCGAATCCAGTCCATGTAGGTTTGTTCGGTGCGTTGGGAGTAGTGCTTGATGCGGATGGCGTCGCTGACCTGTTCGAGGAGTTTTCTTCCTTTTGGGGTTTCTTGCGGAGGTGTGGAGGGTGGATTTTGCATATTGACCTTTGTTAAAAGAGTAGTTTATAATTTGCACATTCTATTTTAACCCAAAGCCGTATAATATCCAAACCGAATTAGGGAATTAGACGGCTGGGATAATCCGTCCAAAAGCTCTTATACGGCTGCGGCATATCCCCTGTTG
>CAZEGE010000053.1:0-21955 GCA_964511765.1 uncultured Anaerolinea sp. | reverse complement strand
TAGCGGGGAGGGCGGGATTCGAACCCGCGACTGGTTTAACCCAGCACTCACTTAGCAGGCGAGCCCATTCAGCCACTCTGGCACCTCCCCAGATCCTATATTCGATTCTTGATCGACGATTTATATTGTAATCGTAATTCGATAATCGTCAAATCAAAAAACCGACTGGCGGAGGGAGTGGGATTCGAACCCACGTTGGTGTGACCCAAACATGTTTTCAAGACATGCGCCTTCAGCCGCTCGGCCATCCCTCCATATGATCCCGATATTTTTCGGGAGTGCGGACGAGATTTTACCATATAACTAAATCACACCCAATTTCTTCCCCACGTCCTTGAACGCTCCCAGGCCTTTATCCAGGTCATCTTTTGAATGCGCGGCAGAGATCATGACTCTGATCCTCGCCTTGCCTTGCGGCACGGTTGGGAACCCAAGCGCCATGGCGAATACGCCGGCCTCGAACAGCTCGCGGCTGAATTGCTGCGCGAGAGGCGCTTCACCGAGCATCACGGGTGTGATCGGCGTTTCGCTTGCGCCTGTGTCGAAACCGAGCTTCTTCATTTCAGTTTTAAAATATTTGGCATTCTCCCAAAGTTTATCCACAAGTTGAGTGGAGTCTTCGAGCAGGTCCACTGCCGCGAGACAGGCCGCCGCATCCGGAACCGTCACAGCCGAGGAGAACAGGAACGGCCGCCCGCGCTGACGCAGCCATTCGATGATGACCGATTTGCCTGCCACAATTCCGCCCACCACGCCAAAAGCTTTGGACATCGTGCCGACCTCCACATCCACTTTGCCGTGCAAGCCGAAGTGGTCCACAATACCGCGCCCGCCTTTGCCCAACACGCCTTCGCCGTGCGCGTCATCCACCATTAAAAGAATATCGTACTTCTTCGCCACTTCATAAATATCAGGCAGGGGCGCAATATCACCGTCCATGCTGAAGACGCCGTCCGTGACGATCAACGCGCGGCGGTACTGACTCAAATTCGCCTTGATCTGTTCCTCCAAAGACTTCACGTCATTGTGTTCATACGCGATGATCTTCGCACCCGATAAACGACAGCCGTCAATGATGGAGGCGTGATTTAATTTATCTGAGAAGATGACGTCTTCCCTGCCAACCAGGACTGGCACAGTCGCAAGGTTGGCAGTAAAGCCCGATTGAAATGTGATCGCCGCTTCCACGCCTTTGAATTGCGCCAGGCGTTTCTCCAACTCAACATGCAGAGTCATGGTCCCCGCAATCGTGCGCACGGCGGCTGGCCCCACGCCCATTTCATCGGTCGCTTTTTTCGAAGCGGCCACCAGCGCAGGATGATTTGCCAACCCCAGGTAATTATTCGAGCAGAAGTTTAAAACCTTCTTTCCGTCCACGATCAGCCACGCGCCTTGCGGCGAACCGATCGTGCGGATATTGTTATACAATCCCTGCGATTTCAGAGCCTCAATCTCCTGCTGGATCCAATCTGTTTTAGACATGGAAACTCCTTTATTTTGTATGATCGGATGATTCAGCGGCAGCTCATCCGCAAACGATTATAGCTACTTAACAAAAAATGGAGGTCACCATTCCGTCGCGACTTCCATCTACTCCTTTACTTCCGCCAGCAAACCCAACTCCGCCAAAGCCGCCATTACTTTTTGGGTGGCTCCGCTTTTGACCACCACAGCCGTTGGACTTAACAGCTCGCCCAAAAATTTTCCCGCCTTCGAGTTGCGTAACTCTTCCATAACCTCGGGCCTGCTGACCCTTAGCAGGAGCAGACTCTCCACCCGCGCCTCCGTGCCGTGAGTCTCCCAACGTTTGAGCGCCTTCACCAATGCGGGCGGGACATTACCATCCGTATATTTGACCAGCAAGGCAAGCAATTGTCCGGCTTTTAATCCCTGTCCATTCGCGCGCTTCAAGGACTGTGAACTGACCGAGTAAACATAGTCGTCATCCTTTTCGTCTCCCCATTCACAGAACCGCGCAATTAGGTAACGAATTGCACGCGGGAACATGCGTGAAATGGTAATCTTCCCGTTGGAGGAAACAACGATCCTGCCTCCCTTCGACGTGCTCAGGGCGGCGCTTTCACCTTTCTTTTCAATCGGAGAAACAAGACGGAAAGCAGTTATCGATCCGCCTTCTTCCGCACTGGCTAAATCCAGCTTTCCCAGCCAATGCAGTACTTGGATAAAATATTTCGCCAATGCGCCGTCAACCGCGTCCCAATGGGCGAAGCCCCGCAAATACACGCCATCCGATTCGCGTTTGATGAACCACGAGTCATAATCTCCAGCCGGCCTTTGGAAATCGGGATATTTTTCCTTGATCGCGCGGATAAAGGCAGGCAGACTCCACCATTTATTGCGCGGAATTGAATTCATCAAATCCATCAAAAACTCGCGTGTGGCCAGCGGTTGATTTTTCCACTTGCCTTCACAGATCAAACCAGGAATTAATCGCAACTCATCAAAGGTTTGTGAATTGAGCCAGCTATTGTAGAGCATATCGATCGCTTCGGAGCGGGAGGCTTCAAGGAAATTTTTTGCCGCTTCGGTTTGAATGGTGTTAATTTTGACCAGGTTGGCTGCGGCCAATAACTTTTGGAGTGCAGGAGTTTGCTCCTGCCTGATCGACGGCATATCACTTCGCAGCAAATAGCCGCTGGGCTCCAAATTTAGGCGCAAGGCGGCAAGATAGGTTGTCGCGTCATCCAAAATATGATCAGTGGCGGGGATTTCATGAGCTTTTTCCACAGGCGTGGCAGGACGGCCTAAAGGTTCAAGGTTCTTCCCTGTTTCTTCCTTTTCGTCTTGATGCCCCAATTCAGCGATCAACTCAAGGAAGTCATCAGGGAGGTAGGCAAATTCCTGGGGACCTTTATTGGAATCAAAAAAGGCCTTGGCGAGCAAGCCGCGATAGAAAAGGATCTCTGCTGTTGAAGCTGGTTTCAGGTGAGGCCGTTCACGATCCCGTTTGCCTGCGCCCATCTCGCGGATCTCGCCATACCTGCGGGCAAAGACAACCCACTCCATTTTGCCATTTGAATTAACAAGGGCAGTTAGTGCAGTGCGTGCCTCAGCGGGGAGAATGTCTATGGTTTCGGTGACAGCTTCGAGGTCCAGAAGGGAGGCGCAGAGTTCCTCTGCGGCTGAATCCGCAACCTGTGAATCGAGTTCGAGCCCCCATAATCCTGCAATGATGCAGAGATGTCCAATATCGTATTTGAGCAGGCTGTGATACAGATCAGGCATTACTACTTTCCACTTTCCATATTCTAAAGTAGAAAGCGGAAAGTAGCGAGCGATTAACCTCGTACGACTTTCAGCGCTTGCGGCAGGATTTCAAAACTTAATTTTTTGAGATTGCTTCCGAAACTTGTGAATATTTCTCCGTCGGCATGGATATAAAGCGGAAGGTCTGAAGCAAGGCTGAATTTTTTGAATTCACCCATACGGATCTGTTTGAAACGCATATGCGTGCCACTCATGAATTCAGGCACGAGGCGAAACATCATGGCGCGTGAAACCTTCTTGACGATGACGTATTCCATTTTGCCATCGTCGTTTTTTGAGTTGGGCGAAAGCATGAAGCCGCCGCCTTCGCGCGGGCCGTTGCAGAGCGTAACCATGAGGACACTCTCCTGTATTTTTTCTGATTCTGTTTCTATGCTCACTTTGGCAGGGTTGTGATTCAAGAGGATGGTTTGAATGACTGCCGTGAGATACATGAGAAAGCCTTTGACAATGGGCAGTTTATGCGAGCGGATGGTGACGACCGCATCGAAGCCGATGCCGAGGGTGTTATCGAAATATTCCCTGCGTCCATTTTCATCCGTGAGCAGGCCAATATCCACAGCCTGGATATTCCCTGCTTGGAGCGCGTGCGCAAGGGCGTGGGTGGATTTCTGTGTGACGCCAATGGAATATGCAAAGTCATTGCCTGAGCCATTGGGGACAATGCCCATCATCGGGCGTTTATTCTCAGGAACCTGCATGAGACCGTTCATCACTTCATGGACAGTGCCGTCCCCGCCCATGGCAATGACCAGGTCACAGCCTTCTTCAGCGGCCTGTTTGGCAAGCTCAATTGCATGGGACGGGTAGACCGTGCCGCTCCAGGTTAATTCGCCTTTGAACTCCTGCGCAATGGGACGCAGGTCATTGGCGGTCCTCCAGGCGCGTCCCATGTCTGCCATGGGGTTGAATATGAGTTTTACTTTATGGGGCATGTCGGCTCCTGAGTTTGGATTTGTATGAATACAACCCCGCATACGTCTCATTGGTTACATAAAAACGCCTCAGAGATACAGCGTTCCAATGAATTTTTAGCTCTTATTTTCGTGGAGCTGTTATTGGATCCAATGGTCCTGAAGCTCCTTTGGCAACGCTGAACGAACCGCGATGATGTTTCTTGGCTTGATACAAGGCTGAATCGGCCGCGCGTAAAAGATCGCCTGCGCTGCGGGCGTGCACGGGATACAAGGCAATACCACCTGTAATGCTCAATTTGGCATTACTAATTTCCGGGATGGGGGGAGTGTAATCCTGCACCAACTGAATGATCTTCTGCGTAACGTATTCAGCAACACCCAGGTCTGCATCACGTGTGATCAAAGTGAGTTCGTCACCGCCATAGCGGGCGAGAAAGTCGGTGGGACGGATATTTTCGGCGAGATAATTGAAAAGGGAGTGAAGGATCTCATCCCCCGCAACATGTCCATAAGTATCGTTCACGTTTTTAAATCCATCCAGGTCCATCATCACCACGGAGAATTGCGATGAGTTACGCTTTGCAACGCGAAGATCTTCCTGCAGGCGTTCATCCAACGCGCGGCGGTTGGGCAGGCCGGTAACACTGTCCCGGTTGGCCAACTCGGTTGCAGCCTTATGCAAACTAGCATTCGAGATCGCCACTGCGGCCTGGTCCGCCAGCAGGCCGATCAAGCGCAGCTCGGCATTGGTAAAACTTCCCGCAACGGTTCTGGAGAGATTCATGACTCCCACAATGGAGTTGCTGGATTTCAGCGGAACACCGATCATGGAACCAGCCCAATCAGGAGGCGCATTCTCAAAAAGGGGATGATGGAGAATATCCTCAACGATAATCCTTTCGCGGCTATTTGCCACGGAATAGGTAAGGCCTTTCGGCCTTGGCACTGCGTAGGCTTTGTTCTTGACTCCATCAGCATTTAACGAAGCGCCAAAATTCAAGGTCCCGTGGGAATACAAATAAATGTGAGCCAGGCGCGCATTCTTTACCAGCCTCATTGCCTCCGCTACCACTGCATCAAGGACAGTCTGCAAGTCCAGGCTGGAGGTCAAATTCATGCCGATACTCTTCAAGGCATCGAGTTCATCCGCCTGCTGTTTCACCAGATCCATCAGGGAATATTTATAGATGATTTCCTTGGTAAAGAAATTTATTAGATTATTCCTGCTTTGTGAAAAGAGGGAGGTTTCGCTGTCTTCAACCATCGACTGAATTAATTTCAATATCCCATCCTTTGCCTTAGGTGGGATAGAAGCATCCTGTTTAATGGCTTCCCTGGCACCCTGGAATATATAATTCAGATCTCGATAATAATTATTCATAACACTCTTTGGATCATAATGGAATGAAATCTATTCTTGTTATTATACACATAGATTGGATGATTGCAGCTTTTGTTTTGGACAGGAATAGGATTGTGTTAGAATGAAAACCTCAAACTTTTTTATGAGGCCTCCCGTGTCTGACTTACCCAAGCCTGCTCCTGCCACCCCCCTGACTCCCCGCCGACGAGGGATCATCGTCGGCGCATCCGAGGGGATCGGCGCCTGCCTCGCCCAAAAACTGACAAGAGAGGGATACACTCTCGCCTTGATCGCACGCAGAAAAGATAAACTAAATACGCTTTGCAACGAAATCAATTCCATGTTTAATGAAACCCGCGCCCTGGCTTACGTGCATGACGTAGCAAACTATGATGAAGTCCCCGCCTTGCTTCGCAAGATCGTTGCCGATCTCGGCGGTTTGGATCTGATCGTCTTCATGGCCGGCGTCAACTACCCACCCGGCGGCATTGGTAATTATAACTTCAAAAACGACCGCAAGATGATCGAAATCAATCTCATCGGCGCAATGGCATGGCTCAGCCCGGTGGCGGAGATGTTCCAAAATGCCAAGGCGGGACAGATCGTCGGCATCGGCTCCGTCGCAGGCGACCGCGGGCGCATTGGCAACCCCGGCTACAACACCTCCAAAGCCGGGCTGGCCACGTATCTTGAAGCGCTTCGCAACCGGCTGGCACGTCACGGTGTGAACGTGTTAACCGTCAAACCTGGTTTCGTAAAAACAGAAATGCTCAAGGCCGCGCAGGGTGCAACCCCCTTTGCAATCACCCCAGAAAAAGCCGCAGACGATATTTACAGCGCCATGCGGAAACGCAAACAACTGGTCTATACTTCCTACATTTGGCGCTGGATCATGCTCATCATTCAACACGTGCCATCGGTGATCTTCCGCCGTATGTCTTTCTAATCCCATCTAAAACCCTGAAGGTCTTAAAGACCTTTGGGGTTTCTTATCCAAATCACCATGCATAAAACCTTCACCCAATTCGACAACTTTGGACATTCACTCAAAGCGCCATCCTATCTCATCCAACCCAAATCCATGGACGAGATTTATTCGGCATTCAAACTTGCAAAGAAGCTGGGCCTCACCGTCACAGCACGAGGCGCGGGGCGCAGTTATAACGACGCTTCTTTGAACGGCGGCGGGATCGTACTGGAACTTTCAGCAATGAACCAGATCATTAAATGGAATCAGGCTAAAGGTCAGGTAAGATGCGAGCCCGGCGTCACACTGGAAGAGCTTTGGAAAAAAGTCGAACCCGACGGCTGGTGGCCGCCCGTCGTTTCGGGCACCATGAAAACCACATTGGGCGGGTGCCTAGCCGCAAACATTCACGGCAAAAATAATTTCAAAATGGGACCGATTGGCGAACATGTGATCGAGTTCACTGCCATTTTTCCGACGGGCGCAGAGATCACCTGCTCGCCAAAGAAGAATGCGGATTTGTTCTACGCCCTGATCGGCGGATACGGGATGCTGGGCATTTTCACATCCATCACTTTGCAAATGAAACGCATCTACTCCGGTCTTGTAACTGTGGATGCGTTGCCCGTGCATAATATGCGCGAACAGCTTGCCAGCCTGTTGGACGGCGCTCCCGATCACGATTACATCGTCGGCTGGCTGGATACAATGGCAGGTGGAAGTTCCCTCGGCCGCGGACAGATCCACGCCACGCGCTATCTCCGCGAAGGTGAAGATCCCAACCCGCGCGAGACGATGAAGGTCGAAAATCAAGTCCTGCCGCCGTATATCTTCGGCGTATTTCCAAAATCCATTCTGCATTACTTCATGGCTCCATTCGTCAACAATCTTGGGTGGTGGGGAGTCAACGCCGCGAAGTATATTGCGTCGCTTCGCCGACATACTTTCCGTCAGTCTCATGCGGCATTTCATTTCCTGCTTGATTACGTCCCAAACTGGGAACTCTCGGCTGGTCGCAACGGATTGATCCAATATCAATCCTTCCTCCCAAAAGAGACCGCCGAAGCTGCATGGACGGAGATGCTCAAGCTCTCGCACAAAAATCGCCTGCCCTCGTATCTTGGTGTGACCAAACGCCACCGCCCCGATAAATTTTTGCTGACCCATGCCGTGGATGGCTTCTCCCTCGCCATGGATTTCAAAATAACCGGGAACAACCGCGCTAAATTAAGCTCCATGTTGCAGGAGTTTGACCAAATCGTGCTTGCCAATAGCGGAAGGTTTTATTTTGCAAAAAACAGCGAAACCACAGCAGAGACTGCACTTGCATTTTACGGAAAAGAGACCGTGGCGAAGTTCAAGAAATTGAAAAAACGCTGCGACCCGAATGGTTTGCTGGAATCAGACCTGTATCGAAGAATATTTGGAAATTAATATGCAGGGGGCAACTGCGCCCCTCCAGGATTAACGGTATGAAATTGGATGTAATTGATTTAGGTTTGATCGATTACGAACGCGCCTGGAAATTACAGGATGCATACGCGGCGGAAATCGCGGAGGGGAAACGCCCGCCAACCTTGCTATTGCTTGAACATCCCCACGTTTATACATTTGGAAGAAGAGGCAAGGCGGAAAATCTGTTATGGGACGAGGAACAATTAAAGACAAAAGGCATATCCATTCATTGGGTGGATCGCGGCGGCGATGTCACCTATCATGGGCCGGGACAGTTGGTGGGATATCCTTTAATTTCTCTTGGAAGAGTGGACGCTAAAAATAAACTTCCTGAAGTTGATTACGTCGGTTATGTGCGCAGGCTGGAGAAAATGCTGGTCAGGGCACTGATGCATTTTGGGATTGCGGCAGGTCAACGGTCCGCTTTGACCGGCGTGTGGGT
This sequence comes from uncultured Anaerolinea sp., assembly GCA_964511765.1. Classification (GTDB taxonomy): domain Bacteria; phylum Chloroflexota; class Anaerolineae; order Anaerolineales; family Villigracilaceae; genus Villigracilis. The sequence goes on along the minus strand of CAZEGE010000053.1, from coordinate 13,523 downwards.
TCAGCCGGATGTGCATTCGCGCTGTCCGCGCTGCCGTCCTGAAGATAAAGAGAAACCTGCCAAGATCGCCGCAATCGGAGTAAAGGTGGATGCGCGCGGTGTCTCACGGCATGGCTTTGCATTGAATGTGAATCCGGACATGGAATATTGGGACGGCATCATCGCCTGCGGATTGAGCGAGCCGGTTGTTTCCCTTGCAGATCTGCTCGATCCCGCGCCTGCAATGGAAGATGTTAAAGAGAAAATTACACTCGCTTTTCGCGAAGTTTTCGAATGCAACTAATTATTCCCCGAATACGGGAGAATAATTATCGTGCGCCTTTTCTTCCGAATTGACGTTCAAGCATGTCCACTGAAAGATGGATCATTGTCGGTCTGCCATGCGGACAGGTGCGCGGTGACTGGCAGGCTTCGAGGTCATTCAACAGACTGCGTTGTTCATCGCCCGTCAGGGTTTGACCGCCTTTTACAGCCAGCCGTTTGCAGACGCGCGCCGCAAGTCTCGCCTCAACCTCAGCTTGCAGCGGCGCTTCATCCTCTTCGAAATCCTCCACCAGGGCCTGCAGCGCAGAGGCGGGATCGCCGCCCGAAAATAGGACCGGCATGGCACGCACCTGAAAGGTATTTGTGCCAAACTCTTCCACTTCAAAGCCAAAATGATTCAGGAACGGCAACTGCTCAGTCAGCATCTGCGCAGACTGCGGCGGCAAGGTGACAACTTCCGGGGCAAGCAAAGCCTGGGCAGGGATATGCTTCTTTTCGTGCTGCGCCATCAGTCGTTCAAACAAGACGCGTTCATGAGCGGCATGCTGGTCGATCAGGTAAAGTCCATCGGGGCCTTCAGCGACAAGATAGGTCGAGCCAATTTGACCGATGAGGCGAAGCAGGGGAACGCCTGTTGCAAAAGATTTCTGATTGCTGGTTGACTCGTAATTCGCAGTTTGCAATTCGTCACTATTCGCCGAAGGTCCATTCCCGGTCACAGACTCATCATGTGCAATTGACCAATCGATGCCCACTTCTTTTTCCACCGGAACCGAACGTGTACCCCATAACTGCGGCGAAACAGAGGGCACGGGCGTATAAGCCAGCAGGGCCTTACGCGCGGACCGCTGCACGAAACTAAAAACTTTATCCTGGCTTCTGAATCGCACCTCCGCCTTGGTGGGATGCACATTTACATCCACATCTTCGGGCGCTATTTCCAAAAATAAAGCCGTCAGCGGATAGCGTCCCACCATCAACAAGGTGTGATAGGCCTGCAACAAGGCCGAGTTCAAGGAGATTTCCTGCACCCAGCGGCCGTTGACGAAGAAGGTAATCTCCTTGCGATTCGAACGGGTCAACGAGGTGGGACTGATGAAACCGGATAAGGACAAGCCCTCTTCCTGCGCCATCACTTCCAGCATTTGCTTCGCAACATCCACGCCATACAAGGCGGCGAGAATGGCGCGGCGGTCGCCGTCGCCGGCAGTTTGTAAAGTGGCCTGCCTGCCGTCCGTTACTTTGAAGCGCACATTGGGGTATGCCAGCGCATAACGCGTGACCATTGCATCGATCGCGCGTCTTTCAGTAATATCTGTTTTCAAAAACTTCAAACGCGCAGGCACGTTGTAAAATAAATTTTCCACCCGCACCACTGTCCCCACGGGCGCGCCGGCTTTTTCCACTTTGCTTGAAACACCGCCGTCCACTTTCAGGCGCGCGCCTTCCCTGTCTGATGCCACCCGCGAGATCATTGTAAAATGCGAAACAGAACTGATCGAGGCCAGCGCCTCGCCTCGGAAGCCCAAAGTCGAGATATGGAACAAGTCCTCGGACTGAACCAGTTTCGAGGTCGCATGACGCGAGGCGGCCAATTCCAATTCGGCGGCGGGAATGCCGTGTCCGTCATCCGCGACTTCAACCAGCGTGCGGCCGGAATCCACAATCGCAATCGAAATGTTTTTCGCGCCTGCATCCAGTGAATTTTCAATCAGCTCTTTCACCACCGATGCGGGGCGTTCCACCACTTCACCGGCGGCAATTTGAGAAGAGACTTCAGAGGCAAGCAATCGAATCGGCATTGGGCGATTATAATCGCCCAATGCGATTCACAACCATCTTCTTTGACCTCGATGACACACTTTATCCGCCCAGCACGAATTTATGGCAAACCATCAAAGCCCGCATGAACGATTACATGCGCGAACACATGGATATCCCGGAAAATGAAATTCCGATTTTGCGTGAAAAATATTTTTTGGAATACGGCACAACCCTGCGCGGCTTGCAGGCAAAACACAACATCGATACGGATGATTTCCTGGCCTACGTGCACGACCTGCCGCTGGAGGATTACCTCAAACCCAATCCAACCCTGCGCTCCATCATCGCTGCGCTCCCGACCCGCAACCTGATCTTTACAAACGCAGACATTGCCCACGCCCGCAGAGTATTGACTGCGCTTGAACTCATCGATCTCTTCCCCCACATCGTGGATGTGAACACCATCGCCCCGTATTGCAAGCCAATGCCCAAGTCATTTGAGATCGCCATGGGAATCGCCGGCGAAGCCGACCCATCGAAATGCGTGATCATAGACGACATCCACCGCACCACACGCGCGGCGCGCGAGGCCGGCATGTTCAGCATTCTGTATGGCCCTTCATTCACTGATGGCGATGCCGATGCGCACTTCACAGATTGGAATGAGTTGAAGAATATTTTAGCGAGTCAGTAAGGCTGGCTCCTCTGACACCTAAATTCCCATCAATTAACTGCAAATATGTGGCGACAATCCACGCAACTCTAAAAAATAAACTGCGTTCACATAAAAGGTGACAGTCGCTTTGAAAGTGACTGTCACCTAAAATTTCATCCCGCGGACTCGTCATCCTGCGCATCTTTCCCACCCATGGATTAATCCCCTCGTCCCCCTCTATGCTTTTATAGAGCGCGGATCAAATTTGGAGGCAGACCAGACCAATTCCTTCAAATCATCCCACGGGGCATTGTCATAGGAATCGATTTCGATGAAGCGTTTGTATTTTTGCGTACCACGAAGGAGTTTACGCGGGTCAGGCAAAAATGCCCCGTGAATAAACGCCAAACGGATATGTTCCTTGTGGATACCGATCTGACATATCCCCGCGCTGACGATTCCCCCGCGCCCTGCATGAAAATAACTCAAGCCTCCCCAACGGACAACCTCAGTAACATCTGATGCAACGGAGAAAATGATATTTCTCAATTCCAGCACGATCTCCTGCAAATGCGGCGGCGTGTACTTGAGGAAATTTTCGATTTGGTGAATGGGAAGCATGGTTTTTGCCTCAAAAATATTTATTGGTTCGGCGCGTTACTCTCGACCATAAACTCTGAGCAATTCAACCTGCGCCTGTGGAGTGATTACCATCACATAATCCTGAATATCCTGCAGGTGTTCCGCCACTGCCTGCCCATCAATTCCAGGAGGTGCGTAGACGGTAAAGACCACATTCCGTGTTCCTGCCGTGATCTGTGTGCGTTGGTCGGGACCATATATAATGCTCGAAATAATGCCCATTCCGTCACTGATCATCATATCGCCTTCCTTAAGCGCCTGTTCATCCCCTCTCAGTAATTTATAACTTTCAGTCCCTTTTGAAACATCCAGTATGAGAGGCAGCTTCAGAACATCCAAATCATGTCCCGCTGTTAGTAACATATTCTTCATTTCCGCCATGAACATGGCTTCGACAAGAGCCGATACACTGGGTATGGGCTTTCCCTTCCAGGCAATTGATTCGATTTGAAGTTGAACATGATAGGTCTTTTTGAAGCGGCGATAATAGGTGTTATATGCCTGTAGAATGGGAAGGTCGGACATTGCCGCGCGATCCCACCCGGAAAATTGAGAACGCAGTTGTTCCTCTATTTCCGTTTTGTGTATTTCCAGTTCAGTGTGATGAGCTGGGTTGATGACATTACGCATGACCAATACCCCCGCCTGGGCATCGGGAAAAGCGGACTTCCATGCAGAGGTTACTTCAAACATGTGATGTGTCTCCAGTGCTTTCGGAAATAATTATACCCTCCCCATTCATCCAGTTCTCAAGCGGGCGAATCGGGGGCACAATAGAAGCAAACAAGAGTCGGAAGGTCTATTCAAATTGACCGACCCCCGATTCCAAAATAAGGGAGATTTTCCTATGCATGGCGGCGGCTGGCACATGGCAATGCGTTCAGGCGACGAAAAGCCCAAAGTAACAAGAGAACTTCTATTACGCGTGCTCGCGTACGCAAAGCCTTATTGGTGGCAGATCGGCTGGATGTTAGTGACCATTCTCGGCAGTTCGGCGCTGAGTGCAGTCTCGCCGCTGATCTTCCGTCAATTGATCGACAATATTCTGCCAAGCAAAGACCTGAACAAGCTGGTCATGTTCGCACTCGAATGGAGATTGACCCTGGGCAGCGTCTTTGTCCTGCCGCTGTTCTATTTGATCGCGCACATTTATCGGCTTGTCATTTTTCATCGTGATCGCGTAATTCGCATTGAAAATGTGCCGATTTGGTAGTACTGAGTCTACGCATGAGCCTACTACTCTGCTAAATTGAACAATTTATACAGATTATACATGATGCATGACTACAAAATATCATATCTACTTGTCCAAAGAAGATTGCCAAGAACTTGAAACTCTGACTCATAGCGGCGAATCATCGGCTCGCACTCAAACACGCGCTCGAATTTTGTTGTTGACTGACGAAAATCAGAAAAAGAAGAAAGGTACAAAAGAGATTGCCTCTGGATTGTTATGTTCCTTGCCAACCATCACAAATATTCGCAAGAAATTTGTGGAAGGTGGGTTAGAGAATGCGCTTTATGACAAAGCGCGTCCAGGAGCAATACCAAAAATCACAGGAGAGATTGAAGCGCAATTAACGAGGTTAGCTTGCAGTGCGCCGCCTGAAGGAAGAGTGCGCTGGACATTGCAATTGTTGGCAGACAAGCTTGTCGAATTGAAACTGGTAGACACGTTCCGTCAGCGATGTGGCAGTCATGCATCGGCTAAAAAAAATGAACTTAAGCCTTGGCTCGTAAAGTCGTGGTGCATTGCCAAACCATCAGCGCAGTTCGTTGCAAAGATGGAAGATGTCCTGGCAGTGTATGAGCGTCCGTATCATCCAAAACGCCCTGTCGTATGCGCAGATGAAGCCAACAAAACCTACACGATACGCCGCGTGGTACATTGCCGATCGAAACTGGGCAGGCTCCCCGCCAAGACTATGAATATGAGCGGAATGGTACGGCAAATATTTTCATGGCAGTTGAGCCGTTGATCGGAAAACGGCGAACTTTCGTTACCGATCGGCGCACCCATCAGGATTTTGCAGAGTTACTACGTTGCCTGTCTGATGAAGAATATCCTGATGCAGAGATCATTGTGTTGGTCACAGATAACCTCAACACGCATGCGCCCGCGTGTCTGTACGAACGATTTGAACCTGCCGAAGCCAGATGACTGGCGCAACGTTTTGAATGGCATTACACGCCAGAACATGGTTCCTGGTTAAATATGGCTGAAATTGAATTGAGCATACTCAGTCGGCAATGTACGCATCGACGGATTTCCAACAAGCAAACCCTTGCGACAGAAGTCTCCGCTTGGGAGAGAGACCGCAATAAATTAAAGGTACAGATTGATTGGCAATTTAAACCAGATAACGCTCGTATAAAACTTAAACGGCTTTACCCTGTCTCTATTATAAAGAATTCAATTTAGCAGAGTACTAGCTTTATTTTGTCCCTTGCGAATGAGGCTTCCTATCCTGTACCTTTCTGCTTGCGTGAGCTTTATCTATTGTTTTTTCATCCACCAAAATGAACACTATTTACCTTTATATTTTCAAGATACTAGTCTGGAAACAATTCACAGGGTGTGGATAAAATTACGCCTGTTTTGTGCACTGTAAGAACACAATGCACGCTGTGGACACCATTATCTACTGATTGTAAATAATATAATGTGGGGGCGCGCTGAATTTCCACCTGCCCTTTTGGGTAGAAAATTCAAATAGGTTTAGTCCAAAAGGAAAATATATTATCATTCAAGGCTGATCAATCTGTTTTATCAACTTTGTCGTCGGCAACATTTACAGGGCTTTTGTTCAGCCAGCACAGAGAACTTTGGCTATCTCAAAATCGGTGTTATAGAGCCTAAAAAGCGCTCTCCAGCACCGGTTTTTAGTGCCTTGCGAAAACCCTGTTTTTATTTAAGAGAAGGATACCTATTGATTTCCAAAACGTTTTGGTATATAATTTTACTATCCTAAACGTTTAAGTTAATTTAATTATGCCGATCACAATTCGTGACGTTGCCAAACACCTCAATCTCTCGATTACAACCGTCTCTCGAGCTCTGGATGGTTATAGCGATGTCTCCGAGGAGACCCGTCAACGCGTGATCGAGGTTGCAAAAGAGATGGGCTACACTCCGAGCCGGAACGCGCGCCAATTGCGGCGTCAACGTACAGACACAATTGGTTACATCATGCCAACTTCGCAGCCTCGCTTTGCCGATCCTTTTTTCTCTGAATTCATCGCGGGTCTGGGTGATGAAGCCAGCGCGCAAAACCTTGACCTGCTGATTACCCGTGCCCCACCTAACCAGGAAGGTGAACAGGTTGTGTATCAGCGCTGGATCCAGGGCCGCCGCGTGGATGGGATCGTGCTTAGCCGCTTGCGACAGGATGACTGGCGCGTTCACTATTTGCACGAATCCGGATTCCCCTTTGTAGCCTTTGGCCGCACAAACGCCTCGATCAAATTTCCGCATATCGGAGTGGATGGCGCAAGCGGCATCCACCGATTAATTGCGCACCTGGTCGAACAGGGTCATCAACGCATCGCCTTCGTCTCTGCGCCGTCAGACCTGACTCTACAAGCCGATCGTTTTAGAGGTTATCGGGAGGGACTGGCTGAAGCTGGCATCATTTTCGATGAGAGATTTATCACTGAAGGTAATCTCACTCGCGACGGCGGATATTTGGCAGCGAAAAAACTAATGGCTTTACCGTCTCCCCCCACAGCGATTATTGGAGTCAATGATCTGACAGCGATTGGCATCCTGCGTGCCGCTCGAGAATTGGGCATCAGTGTCGGCCCTGATTTGGCAGTGGCCGGTTTCGATGGAATAGAGGACACGGAACATACCGCTCCGCCCCTGACGACACTCAAACAACCCGTCTATGATTGCGCTCGCCGTTTGGTGAGAATGTTGGCCGCTCTAACCAACAACGAACCACTGCAAGAACCGCAGGTTCTTTTATTTCCAGAGTTAATCATCCGCGATTCTACAATCCGTTAGATTAAAAAACAGGCGTTCCATTATCCGACGAAAGGAGACAGCATATCAAGATAAAAAAATTCATTATTGGGCCTAAGAAAAACTACAAAACTATTCTGAATATGGAGAAGATATGAATAAACTATTAGCAAAATTTCTAGTATTGATGGTAGCCCTCAGCCTGCTCGCAACGGCTTGTCAGCCTCAGGTTGTCGAAAAAACAGTTGTAGTCACGCAGGAAGTCCCGGTAGAAGTTCTGGTGCCGGCCGAACCAACTGAAAAGACTGTTGTTGAATTCTGGACTACTGATAATGAAGAAGCGCGCGTCAACCTATACGATGAGATTGCGCAACGCTATATGGATGAACATCCCGAAGTTGAGATTCGCATCGTTCCAATCGATGAAGCTTCCATCAGCCAGCGCATTGCAACCGCCCAGGCAGCCAACCGCTTGCCCGATATCGTTCGCATGGGTGTTGAACGCGTGGCAGCCTTCGCAGCAGATGGTATTCTCGATGAAGACGCCGCCGTCGCAGCCATTGACAGCATCGGCCAGGATGATTTCCGCACCAGCCCTCTTGCAATGGTCACCGACCCCGCAACCGGAAAATATGCAGCCGTCCCCTTTGATGGCTGGCTCCAGGCTATCTGGTACCGTCAGGATGTGTTTACCGAAATTGGATTAAATGCGCCCATTTCCTGGGAGGATATCAACGCTGCCTGCGATAAACTGCCTGGCGCTGGCAACCTCCTTTACGGCCTGGTCCTGCCGGACGATCCCGGCCAGAATTACCCGCATCAGGTTTTTGAACAGGTGGCCATATCTAATAATGCCTGGCCTTTTGATGGAAAAGGCAATGTCACCATGGATTCGCCGGAAATGGTCGAAGCCCTCAAGTTCTACACGGATTTGATCCGCTGCGCGCCCCCCGGACCACAATACTGGCGCGGCGCCCGCGAAATGTATGAACTCGACCAGTCTGGCATGATGTTCTACAGCACCTATATCATGGACGACCTTGTGGAAGGTTCCGGCATGGAAGCTGGCGGAAACGTTCAGATTACCGTGGACAAACTTGCCGAAAAGACCGGTTTTGCCCCCTCGATGAAGGGTCCGAACGGTGCGGCCACCTATGGTCAGTTGGTCACGTTGGGGATCATGCAGGGCGCTGACCCTGTTGCCCAGGATGTGGTCAAGTTCTTCATGACCGGCCAGAATTACCAGGATGTGCTTGCCCTGGCTCCCTTTGGTAAAGTGCCCGTGCTGAAAAGCGCAGTGGACAACTGGAAAGACCTGAGCCCCTTCTTCGCCAACTATACCGGTGACACGCTGGATCAGATTGCCAATGGCTACGACAGCATGCAGCGCTGGCTCTTCCGCCCCGACTACACCGCCGCTGAACGCGCTGTCGTTGGTGATATCGAGGGCCGACTGCTCATCCCACAGGTATTGAGTGCGATTGCCATTGAAGGCACGATGACGCCCGAAACCGGCGCCCAGTTCCTGCAAGATCAGGTAACCACCCTGCTGGCTGATCGCCAGAAGTAACAACCTCCTGTCTTGTTTGTTTTGGAGGAGGTGCAGAAATATGTACCTCCTCCATTCTCAAAAGGAGTTGCCATGAACCAGTCGACTTTCATGTCCAGATGGAATGCCCTACAAGCCCGTGAAGCCCGCCTGGCATGGCTTTTGCTTTTCCCAACGGCACTGATTGTTTTTGGGCTGATTATCTTCCCGGCTGTTTTCAGCGTCTGGATCAGTTTCCATGATGTCGGACTCCGCAATCTCAATGACGTTCTTCATGCGCCACCTGTGGGCTGGTCCAATTACATCCGCGCCATCCAGGACTTTGCCTTCAAATACCAGGGACCGACCAATCTGGGCGCAGCCGTCACAAGCATCGTCTATTCCTTTTCCGCAACGGTGCTGACGGTATTGATTGGGCTGGGGGCTGCGCTGCTGCTCAACCGTCCATTTACCGGAAGAGGTATCACACGAGCCATTTTCCTGTTCCCTTATGTTGCTCCCATTGTAAGCGTCGCCTTTGTCTGGCGCTGGCTGCTGGACCCTCGTCCCTCCGGCGTTGTCAACGATCTTCTCATGCGAGCGGGCGTGATAGACATGCCATTGGGGTATCTCTCCACCCGGGGTTTGGCATTATTACTAATCATTATTTTTGAAGCCTGGCGTTATTTTCCTTTTGCCATGTTGATGATCCTGGCCCGCTTGCAAGCCATTGACAATACACTCTATGAAGCCGCCGAAGTGGATGGCGCCAATACCTGGCAAAAATTCCTTTCCGTTACCCTGCCCGAACTGCGCTACGTTCTGGGCGCCATCTTCCTGCTGCGCCTGATGTGGACTTTCAATAAATTTGACGACATTTTCCTGTTGACCGGCGGCGGCTTCGGGACTAAGGTATTACCAGTATTGACCTACGAGTTCAGTTTCCGACTGTTCGATTTTGGGCGTGGGGCCGCCACCGCGATGATGTTGCTGGTTGTGTTGTGTGTGTTTATGCTGATCTATGTGCGCGTGGTCATGCGAAACGTTGATGAGCAATAGGAGATCACATATGGTTGAAACAAAACGCATGAACCTGATCCAGCATATTGCCAGACGCTTTTCCCTGCGACAAATCGTCTTTTATCTAATCCTGACTTTCTTTCTGACCAGTATCCTGTTTCCGTTCTATTGGATGATCAGTTCATCCTTCAAGACTCAAGCTGAGATCGGCGGAAGACATCCTGTTTACATTCCTTCTGCCTTGCGTTTGGATGCCTACCATGAATTATTCGATCCCTCCCATCCAAGTTTTCAGAACTTTTCCGCCAATGTCCTTAACAGCTTGAAAGTTTCAATTCCAACTGCTCTGATCGCCGTTATCCTCTCAGTTCTGGGCGCTTATGCGATTGCCCGCTTGAAGTTCAAGGGCAAAAACCTGTTCTTGAACGGTGTATTGATGGTCTACCTGTTGCCGGGTGTGTTGTTGATCATCCCGCTCTTTTCGATGCTGGCAAATATCGGCGATCGCATGGGCTTCAATGTGCAAGACAACCTGGGCGTATTGGTTGTCACTTACCTGGCCCAAACCCTGCCGGTCGCCATGTATATGCTGACCAACTACTTCCGCACCATCCCGGATGAGATCGAGCAGGCCGCCTTGATCGACGGTTGCAGCCGTTTGGAGGTGATCTGGCGCGTCACCCTTCCGCTGGCCATCCCAGCTTTGGTTTCGGTTTTTATTTATACATTCATGATCGCCTGGAACGAATTTCTGTATGCCCTGGTCTTCTTGAACAGCCGCGAGTTATTCACCATGCCGATCAAGGTCAATACCATCTTCAACGACCCCAGCCCGCGCCCACATGTGGTCATGGCAGCGTCTACCATCATGACCATTCCAGTTGTGGTGTTGTTCCTTGCACTGGAAAGATTCCTGGAGGAAGGATTGACCGCAGGCAGCGTAAAAGGATGACTCTTGATTTTCTGAATGTTCGCATAAAGTCTGGCGGTATTTCGCTTGCCGTCCGACTTGTGGAAGAACAGTACATGCCACCAGTGTTGTCGGTAATTTGCCCTTGAATTTCCTGCCAGGTAATGCGCTGGCTTTTGAGTATCCAGCGAGTGCTCGACTACATATTGCTATTTATTGCAGCGAGACAGCGTCCCATGCAAGATCAAGCAGGATGGACAATCGAAAGAGTCATCGGGGAATACACATGAAGAAAACTGGAAATCAATCATAACTGGAAATTTCTTGGGCAAAAAGTTTATAATAGAACATCATCGCGCAAGAGGGGAAGTATTAATTAACAGGAGAATTTTCCACGATAGTAAACGGATCTATTACCAAGGAGCTTATTTTTCAAATTAACTATGATAACTCTACGATCTCATCTCGCCTTTCTTTATGGAGAATATGCAGCCCAAGGGCTACTTGACCGCCTTCATAAACTCATCGAGGATTATCAAAGGCGCATCCTTGTACGCACCAACGAGTTGACCGGGCAAGATTCAATCCTGATCACCTATGGCGACCAGGTGCAATCACCTGGGGAAAAACCTTTACGTACCTTGGGCACATTTTGTAAACAATATTTACCCGATGTCATAGGCGGGATTCATATCCTGCCGTTCTATCCGTGGACATCCGACGACGGTTTTTCAGTCGTAGACTACCGCCAGGTGGATCCAACTTTGGGGGATTGGGAGGACATTTCTTCGATGCAGGCTCATTTCCACCTGATGTTTGACGGCGTGATTAATCATATCTCATCGCAAAGCGCATGGTTCAAGGGATTCTTACACGACGATCCGCATTATCGCGATTACTTCGTGACGGTGGAAGGCTCACCTGATCTTTCGCAGGTGGTTCGTCCGCGGGCCTTGCCATTATTAACCACATTCAAAACGCGTTCGGGTGAAAAACGCGTGTGGACCACGTTCAGCGCCGATCAGATCGATTTGAACTATCAAAACCCCGATGTTTTGTTTGAAATTCTCGATGTTTTACTCCTGTATATGGAACGCGGCGCAACCTTCATCCGTCTCGATGCGGTTGCATATCTTTGGAAGGAAATTGGCACAACCTGCATTCACTTGCCACAAACTCATCATGTGATTCAATTCCTGCGCGCCGCATTAGATGAGGTTTCCCCGCACGTTCACCTGATCACTGAAACGAATGTGCCGCATATGGATAACATCTCTTATTTTGGCGATGGAACCAATGAAGCCCAACTCGTTTACAACTTTGTCCTGCCGCCCCTGACTTTGCACACATTTCTCGCAGGCGATGCACGCATAATATCCAATTGGGCAAAGACACTGACTCTGCCATCCGATAAAACAACCTTCTTCAACTTTCTGGCCTCGCATGATGGCATTGGATTAAACCCTGTGCGCGGAATCCTTTCGGATGAAGAAATTAGTTCACTGGTCGATAAAACGCTCGAACACGGCGGCTTGATTTCCTATAAACACAACGCGGACGGTTCAGAAAGCCCGTACGAGATGAATATCAATTATTTTGACGCGCTTTCAAATCCAAATGGGAATGAGCCTTTGGTCTTGCAAGTCAATCGTTTCATCGCTGCGCAAGCCATGATGCTTTCACTGCTTGGCATGCCAGGCATTTACATCCACAGTTTACTTGGCTCACGCGGATGGCCCGAAGGCGTAGAACAAACCGGACACAATCGCACGATCAACCGCGAGAAGCTGCAATTTGACAAACTGCAAAACGAACTCGCAGATGAAAATTCCCTGCGGTCAAAAGTTTTCACGCGCTATCGTCTGTTATTATTGACAAGAAGCGGCAATCCCGCATTTCATCCGCATGGCACCCAAAAAATATTGGATATTCATCCGTCCGTCTTTGCCATAGAGCGGATTTCGCCTGGCGGGAAAACATGCGTGTTATGCCTGCATAACGTCAGCCAGCAAAAGATTTCATTTTCGACAAAATACGAATCAGCCACAGATCTTTTCTCAGGTCAAACAATACAGGCTTCAAAAATTTCACTTGGGCCATATCAAGTTTTATGGATGAAAACAATCTAAGGTCATTGGGAGCCTCGAAGAGGCAGAGCGATCTCCGGCTATGCAATGAGATTGCTTTATCGGTCTCCGCCCGTCTCGTAATGACGAATAAACCAAAGGTAAAACCATGACACCTTCCTCGCATAATATCGGCTTCATCTCCACCCGTTTTGCAGGCACAGACGGCGTATCGCTCGAAACTCAAAAGTGGGCAACCGTGCTGGAGCGGATGGGTCACAAATGTTTTTATTTCGCAGGTGAAAGTGATCGAAACGCGGACCAATCCCAGGTCGTGCCGGAGGCGTTTTACCGTCACCCTGAAATTAACGCGATCAACCAACAGGCATATTCGGGCAGTTGGACGGTCACGAAGGAAGCGCGCGAAGCGCATCCCGAAATTGCTGCGCTGCACAAGGATTTCTTCTCCATCTATGTCCGCCCGCCGCAAATGACGCGTCGTGTCAATGAATTAAAAGAGTATTTAAAAGCGGAGTTGTATGTATTTGCCCGCCGGTTTGACCTGGAAATCCTTGTCATCGAGAACGCCGTGACGATCCCGCTTAACCTGCCGCTTGGGCTGGCATTGACGGAATTCATCGCCGAGACGGGTTTCCCCACCATCGCGCATCATCATGATTTTCATTGGGAGCGCCAGCGCTTTCAAGTGA
>CAZEGE010000052.1:20142-22080 GCA_964511765.1 uncultured Anaerolinea sp. | reverse complement strand
CCCTTGCTTTCAACACACAACAATCTGGATTGATCCCGCTGGCGGTGTCTGCATCCCCTGCGCCGACGATTCCGGGAGCATATTCCACTATTACAACGGAATATGGTTGTAATAATGCCTGGATGATAAGCGAATCCCCGCCTTATGACGGTAAAACCATTAAAGCTGGAACAGAGTTTACAAAGAGCTGGGATTTATTAAATACCGGAACATGCACATGGGATGAGGGTTATTTATTCTCCTTCAGGCCGGAATATTCAACAAGCCCCGAAGGTGCTGGTATTGGATATTATCTCAAAGACGAGGTAATCGGAAAATTTGGCGTATTCACCAAACCCGGTGAAACAAGAACCTTCTCCGTCAACTTAAGAGCCCCCAGAAAAACGGGCGATTATTTATGGAGTTGGAAATTAAAGGATGATGCGGGTAATCTTTTCGGCTCGCTTGTCTACATAAAATTTACGTCCGTCGAAAATTAAGAGAGGATCCCATGAAAGCTAAAGTATCCATCTTTCTGTTAATCACCGCGTTCCTGTTTACCGCTTGCGCACCTGCCACGCCCATCGAACCCACAGCGGATGTCCTGGCAATCCGCACATCTGCGGCAAACACAGTGGTGGCTGAGTTCACGCTGACAGCCGCCGCTTTCACGTCCACGCCCCTGCCGTCCACAGAGACACCCACGCCGGAAACGCCGGCGGAAACCCCGACGCCTGCCTTTGCCACGGACCCCACTCAAGTTGCGCTTGGTACGCCGGGTGTACCGTGTAACGACTTATCTATTGATAGAGCGACTGTAGATGTAACCATAATAGATGGTACACAAATGACACCAGGCCAAGAATTTGTAAAAACATGGAAGATCAAAAATATAGGTACTTGTGCATGGGGTGAAGGATATGGATTGATCTATTTATATGGAGAGAGAATGAATGGTCAGCCAATCCCTCTCGGGGTCGTTGTGCAAGTGGGACAAGAGGTTGAAGTTTCTATAAACCTGAAGGCACCTGAGAAGGCTGGGAACTATATCAGTGCTTGGCAAATGTCAGCCCCTAGTGGTGTCCCGTTTGGGGTAGAGCTTAACACTAAGATCATTGTCCAATAAAGTCTTGAACGACGATCTTAAACAAGCCATCAAAGACAAAGCGCGCCAGCTGGGATTCATCCTGGCTGGCGTTACTTCTTCCGAGCCGCCCGCACATTACAATGTCTTTGAAAATTGGCTCAACCAAAACATGCACGGCACAATGGACTATCTGGCCGAGGACCGCAGCCGTATCCGTCGCGCAGACCCGGAACAAATCCTGCCCGAGTGCAAATCCATCCTTGTACTGGCAATTCCATACAATCCCCCTCTCCCTACGGGAGAGGGCGGGGTGAGGGTTGCGTCCTATGCGCTCGGCGATGATTACCACGACATCCTCCCTCAAAAATTACAAGCCATTGTCACTTTTATCGAAGAGCAACTTGGTCATCCCATCCCCAACCGCTATTACACCGACAGCGGCCCCATCCTCGAACGCGAACTCGCCCAACGGGCGGGTCTGGGTTGGATTGGCAAAAATTCCATGTTGATCAACCCCCTAGCAGGCTCCACTTTTTTCCTGGCCGAGATATTGTTGGGTATTGAACTTGAACCCGATGATGCTTTTGCCACCGACCAGTGCGGCACATGCACACGCTGCATCACAGCCTGCCCCACACAATGCATATTGCCTAACCGCACCCTCGATGCACGCCGCTGCATTTCCTATCTCACCATCGAAAATAAAGTGGACATCCCCGAAGACCTGCGTCCGCAAATCGGCAATTGGGTTTTTGGATGTGACATCTGTCAGCAAGTTTGCCCGTGGAATCGATTTTCACAACCATCAGATCCCGCCTTCGAGCCAAAAATCCCGCTTCCTGTCTTAGCCTCGGATCTGCTCCTGTCATCCG
>CAZEGE010000052.1:0-20042 GCA_964511765.1 uncultured Anaerolinea sp. | reverse complement strand
TTCGAGCCAAAAATCCCGCTTCCTGTCTTAGCCTCGGATCTGCTCCTGTCATCCGTTGGGTTTAATCAACGCTTCAGGAAAAGCCCTGTCAAACGTGCCAGGCGGCGTGGCTACTTAAGGAATTTGGCAGTCGTCATCGGTAATACTGGAAATGAAAAAGATATTCCCATCCTTGAGCAGGCTGTACGGGATGACGAACCGCTTGTAAGTGAACATGCGAAGTGGGCCGGTAGGTATTTAACACAACAGGGTAACATGCGCAACAAGGCTTCATGATGAACAAACTCCTCATTGCCACCAATAACAGGGGCAAGGTTATTGAATTGCAGGACTTGTTGAAAGATACAGGCATTCAACTCCTCACGCCCGCGGATATTGGATTATCCCTCGAAGTGGATGAAGATGGCGAGACCTATGCCGAGAACTCATCCAAGAAAGCGATTGCCTTTGCCCAAGCCAGCGGACTGATCTCGCTCGCGGACGACTCCGGCCTCGAAGTGGATGCGCTGGATGGCGCGCCCGGGCTTTACTCTGCGCGATACTCCCCCAAGACCGCTGCCAATGATGCAGATCGCCGCGAATTTCTGTTACAGAATTTAAATGACAAGCCCCGCCCATGGAAAGCTCATTTCCATGCCACGATTGCCATTGCAAAATCTTCTGGTGAAGTGGAACTTGCCGAGGGCAATTGCTTCGGCGAGATCATCCCCGTGGAACGCGGCAGCGGCGGCTTTGGTTACGACCCGATCTTTTTCCTGTCCGAGTTGAACAAAACCATGGCCGAACTGGGCATGGGAGAAAAAAACCGCATCAGCCATCGTGCACTGGCGGTGATGAATGTCATGCCCATAGTAAAGAAAATGTTTGGTTTGTAGAAGCAGGTTTGCCCCGAGTTTGATCGAAGGGTTAAGGCGTGGGACGAAGCGTTAATTCATCCATGAATTGTTTCAAAAAATTTGCAACCCGTTCAGGTTGTTCAAGCATCACCATATGTCCCGCGTTTTCCAGCACGTGAAGTTGGGAATTGGCAAGACCCTCATGCAAGGACTGCGAATGTTTCAAGGGCATCATCCTGTCTTCTGCGCCGCAAAGGATAAGCGCAGGGATGCTTATCCTTTGCAATTGACCTGTCATATCAAACTCATTACATGCAAGAAAATCACCCAACAAAACAGGCGGGCGTATTTTCATCAAATTTTGTTTTGAAAGCTGCACTAAATTTTGTGGGGCATGTGTGCTGAAACAATTTTTATTGATCATTTCCACAGCGGCTTCAAATACATCGGAGTTGCCCGCGGTTTCAAGGATATTGGAAGACACCCGCATTTTTGCGCCACCGCCCAGCAAGGCCAGCCCCACAACGTTTTTAGGATATTTTAAAGCAAAGGTAAGCGCAATGGCGCTCCCCATTGAAATACCCGCCAAGACTGCCGAACGGATTTTTATTGCTTTCATGAAAGCAAGTACGTCGTCGGCGTATTCATCGATCGAATGTCTGCCAGCCCCTTCAGACTGCCCATGCCCAGGCAGATCGAGTGCGTAAACTCTTTCATCGGCCAGCCGTCTAATTTGTGGTGGCCAGGTTAAATGACTTCCGCCCGCTCCGTGGATCAGGATTACAGCCGGGCGTTTGAAATGTTGTTCTTCTGCCTCATGAACTATAAAATGGTATCCGGCCAATGTGGGCATTATTTATTTTTTTGTGGATGATTCAAACGGTCCGCGGCCTCCTCGGTGAGGGGGATATATACCTGTACTTTTGTACCCTGACCGGGAGCAGAATTAATTTGCAATAGGCCGTTCACAAGTTCGGCGCGCTCGCGCAGGTTGACCATGCCCAGGCTGGAGTTTGCGCGACTCTCGTAATTTTGAGACATGGATTTCACATCAAACCCCACACCGTTATCCAGGATCTCCAAAAGAACGATCCCCTTCTCCAACTCCCGCAGGCGTACCGTAATGGCTTCAGCAGAAGCATGTTTGCGTGCATTATTGACCGCTTCTTCAATGATATAGAAGATCACTCCCTGTTTCCCCATCTCCATTTGGGCGGCAACCTGCTGGTCAATATTCACAACCACTTTTTGGGCATATGTTTCCATCATTTTATCCGCCATGGACTGCACAGCAGCATTAAGTCCCTGGGACTCAAGGATAAGCGGACGCAGGGTGAAAAGCATGTGACGGATTTCCTTGGTGGTACGCTGTGCAAGTTCCTCCAGTTTGACGATCTCTTCATATGCAGATTTGACATCCTTTGCCATCAGGCGCTTTGTAATATTCAGCCGCATGGCCATCGCAGCTATGGATTGAGTGGGACCGTCATGCAGGTCACGCGCCAGTTTCTTGCGCGCCTCTTCATGCACTTCAACCATGCGTTCCTTCTCATCCACCAGATCCTGGTACAAACGCGCGTTTTGGATGGCAATCACTGCCTGTCTTCCAATAATATCAAGCAGTTTCAGGCGTTCTGGATTAAAGTAATCGGGTTCGGGATGCGCAAACAACATAACGCCATAAACATTAAGACCGCTGCGCAAAGGGAAACAATATCCACTGACGCAGTTCCTGAGTGCGACCACATGCCCAAGTTCAGGGTCATAACCGATGTCCTTGAAAGTGATCGGATCGCCCTGGTCAAGAACTCTTTTCAAGACCCCTTCTGCGCCGTCAAAAGTTGCACGCATATCCGTGTTCGTGAATCGCCTTGCAGAACCGATCTGCAATTTACCGTCATTGAACAACAATATGGCGCCCACAAGCGGATCATCGACTGATTGTTCAAGGTCAGGATTCAATGCAGTTGCGCTCATATCCAAGGCGGAATCAAGCACCCGTTTATAACTGAGCGTGGATGAAAGGGTGGATATCAGATCATAAATGGCGCGCATGCGCTCGTTTTCAATGGCGCTTTTCTTTTCTTCTGCATCCATCCCCAAGGTGCGATTTTCCCTCATGCGCACCATCATCCGTCGTCCCAGCAAACCAAATACAAGGCTTAACCCAGTCAATGCCCCTATAATGATCAGTGTCAGAGAGAAATCTCCCTGAACCCGGGTCCCAATATAATAGACCAGACCGGAAAATAAAAGAGAAGTGATCAGCGCCCCAAAAAATCCAAAGTAGATTGAACCTGTCAGAATCGGCAGCAAACCTGCCCAAAATGCGGGTCCACGCAGGCCACCTTGTATCAGGAATAATTCTCCCGCCAAAATCAAGTCTAATAAAACGCTGCTATAGCGAAAAAAAGTTATGCGCACATTCGAATTCGCCAGCATGGTCATCGTGAGATTCAATATCATCATTATGCCGAGGGGCCACATGGAAACGATATCGATTCTTTGACCCAGCCCAAGCGATACGATCAGACCCACCAGAATAATCCAGCGTATTGAAATGGCAAACCAGTCTGCCGTGAAGGGTGTCTCAAATTTTCGCATCATTACCTGCCAATCATAACGAAAAATATGCAGGACGACAACTTGCAGTAAATTGCAACCGGGGTATGCCTTCTCAAATTTCGTATCCCATGCGGGGCAGGTATTCGGATAATTTCTCTTTTAGAACCTGCTGCTGAGCGTTATTATAGGCTTCGCGGAATCTGCCGATCTTGCCCTTGAAGAAATGCAAACCCTGCTGCTCGTCATTTACCCCAGGACGGTACTGCTCAATCACTGCGCGGACCTCGAGCCTGCTCCTGTCCAGCTTGAGGTAACTCACAAGTTTGGATGATTCCTCATTGTAATTTGTCAACAGATCTTCATAATGGGCGATGAGCACGTTGCTCTCATTCATCCACTTCTCCCAAATGTGGACATACTGCATCATAAAGTCCACACTTTTCTCAAAATCAGAGAGATGTGAAAAGGCATTGGGTTGTCCTTTTACAAGCGCACGCTGTCCAAAATCATACGCGGAGAGCATGGCGTCGCGCGGGTCACGGTAAATATATGTGATGCGCAACAGGCCCAGGGTCGAGAAGAGGCGCGAGACGTTTGTTGGTCCAGCGTGTGCCTTGATGACAAAAGTATTGCCCAGCAAAGCGGGCAGGCTCACCATCCCAAGCCTGCGCGCAGAAAGCACGCCGATATTGCAATTGACCTCGGTTAGTATATTTTGCAGGTGGTATTTCTCACGAATGTCACGCGCATCGACACAGCCTGTTGTTTTCATCAGATCATGGATGAGATTATAGTGCCAGCCCGAACCTGCGCGCGGCATACCCACAGAAAGAACGATCATTTGATTTCCTTATTGTTATGGAATGCAAAGCGTTGCCCTGAGCGTATCGAAGGGTTAACCGACTTTGCAGCAAGCCCCACCATTATGCCAGAGACCAGCCAGATATTTGGCGTTGTGAGAGAATCCTGGGTGAAATTATAAAAGGTGATTGCCAACCATGCAAACACTCCGGCGGTGGCGGCAAAACGCGCCCAGGGCTCTTTGTGACGTAAAAGAGAAAGTATCTCGCCGAGTACATTGAATTGAAATGCAAGGAACAAAAAGAATCCGATCAAACCTGTCTCCGCCAGCAAGCGTACGTAAAGGTTTTTCGGATTGGGATACAAACGGCTTTCCGGATTCAATTGTTTCGCAATTTCAGGCACAGTGGTCAGGGACCAATCCGGCAAATTTTGATAAATATAAAATCCGCTTGCGCCCAGGCCAACGCCGGTCAGGGGATGCTCTTCAAAAGCTGCAAATGCCGCGCTTGAATATGCGCCGCGTGCGCCAGCGCTGATATTCACCATATATGCGCTCAGGGTTTCAGCGTCAAACTCCCACAAACGGCGGAAGTACTCTTTTTGATTTAAGAAAATGAATGCGCCCGCCAACGCGCCAATGACCACAACGATCATGCCAAGGCGAAATAATATTTCAAGGACGCGTCCGCGCAAGCCGTTGATGAACCAGGTCCACATCGAGCGGATGACATTGCCCCCGAGAAAAATAAAAGTTAAACCTGCCGCAGCCAGCGTAATCAATAACCCGCCGCGTGAATAGGTGGCTAATAACACCAGCAGGGATAATGTCAACAGAACAGGCTCCAGCCACTTCACGCGCGTGAGACGGAAATCTGTCAGCACAGCGGCGAATAAAAATGGGATGAATGTCGTTGAGAGTTGTCCCGCCAGCCAGGCAGGCTCATACGCCAGCCCTGAAATGCGGTTCGTGCGTACAAGTTCACGCATGGAAAACGCAAGCTGCCAATGCGTCACCATTTCTTTTTCAAGCACATTGGTATAAAAAGTAAATGCCTGTAGACCGCTCCAGATAATATCAAGACATAAACCTGCCAGGATCCATTTGACGGTAAAACGAAAGTCGGCTTCCCCTTTGTTCATCCACACCGAACTGATAAAGAACACAAGTCCGATGAGCAGCGTTGCCAGCGCGCGGATTGTCCGCCCGAAATATGTTTGTCCGTGAAGAGGGATCGGATCGATCAGCGCCCCAAAACTGGTTGCAAAAACTACAAAGAGGATGAATGCCCCAAGCGCAACAAACGCGCCCGCCCAATATAGATTTATCTTTTGGCCGCGTTGCAAGGCTTGAATAAATAAAAGAGGCAGAAGCAATGCCAGCGGATACAATGCCAGCGGACGGACGAGCGTGCCTTCGCTTACTAATGGAAACCAACGAAAACTGGTGACCGGCAGGGTCAAAAGAGCAGCGCCCCAAAGGAGATGGGCGATTTTATTTAAAGAGTCTGAGCTTCCCAGATTTCGAATTTCCCAATGCGGCTTGATATTCATAAAATTTATTCCAACATCAGGAGATGTGGGTGTCCTTCGGCTTAATGAACAGCACAACAAACACTGCCAGCATAAGATAACCTGTGGCACCTGCAAGTAAATAGCCACTCAAGGATATGCTGCGTTCCTTTGGCAAATCCGTGGATTGAGTCGCTTCAAGTTTTATGAATTGGTTGAAATGTCCCTCGCCGATTTCTGCCTGCGCCCTTTCAACGAATGCGGTCGCCCATGCAGAGGCAAGAGACTCGGCAACTTGCGGATCACTGTCATCGGCGTAAAAATGCCAGCCTGCTTCGGCGGGTTGACTGAGCTGTAATTTACCGCCGCGTAAGTCTTCAACCGGAACGGCATATACTGAGGATAACCGGCTCACAATCTCATCATGCCAGGCAAGCTCTTCCAATTTACGCGCTTCGCGCTCGAGATAATAAAACTGCTGGCGGTCTGTATCCTGTGGCCAGGCTTGTTCGAGGTTGAAATCCACGTTGACTGTGGCGCGTGCGCGATAGGGAGGCGGAGCAATCCAATAAACAGCCGCACCGATCAATGCGCCCAGTATTGCGCCTAAAACCCAAAAACGCCATGCTCGAAGCAGACGAATGATGTCATCAGGAGAGGCAGGAGTAAGTATGAAATTCATTTTTATAAACCTAAATCGCAATTGGAAGCATGAGATTGCCTTGCCGAAAAATAGGGCTCGCAACGACGAAGTTTCTATGCTTTCTTGATTCGCCATTTCCAAAGCGGACCGATTATTTTTCTTAGGTAGTATTTTGCCACAATCAAAGAGAAAAAACCACCGCCATCGCGATAATGTACACGGATCATTTCAGGCCAGCAGCGATCATCTGCGAATGTGGTTTTTCCAAAATCATGAATACGGAAATTTGCCCATACTTTCCCTGCTAAATATTTGATGGGCGCATGTGCGGCAATGCGAGTCCACAGATCATAATCCATTGCGAAATAAAAAGAGGGGTCGAGCGGGCCAAGTTCCTTCCAGTATTTGGCGCGAAAGAACATGGTTTGCTGCGGAATGTGGAGATAACCCTTACGCAGGCGGCGATAATCGGTCTGTGCCGAGTTGAACTTTCCAATCACCCGCCCATCTGCGTCGATGAAATGACAATCCGCATACACCAGGGCAGTTTCAGGATTTTCAATCAGGTACTTCACTGCCTCGCCAACTGCGCCTGGATTGTAGGTATCGTCGGAATTTATCCAGGCGAGGATCTCACCTTTTGCACGATTGAAGCCTTTATTGATCGCATCGGTCTGACCCTTATCCTGCTCGCTGACCCACCAGGCGAGTCTACCCTCATACTTTTTAATCACATCCACACTACCATCCATCGAGCCGCCATCCACAATGATGTACTCAATCTGCGGATAATCCTGCCCCAGCACAGATTGGATCGTCTGCTCAAGGAATTGCGCCTGATTGAAAGACGGTGTAATAATGGAAACAAGAGGAAGAGTGGTCATCAGTTGTCAGTAAATGGATATTACCACTCATTATCCGGGTAAAACCAATGCGAAACGGATTCGGTCATTTTACGGATGCGATTGATTTCAGCTGAAGTTAATCGCTTTTTCCAGTTGTCCACATTTGTGCGGCTGTCTAATTTCACAGAATGGACTTTTTTCTTCGAGAGTTCCCTTGGGTTTTCGGAACTGCTGGAATTAAGAATGGCATCCTTGACTTTTTCACTAAAGGTTAAGCCAAGAGATTCATACAAGGTTTTATATCCCGCAATAGGATCAAGAGAAAGGTCTTCGTGGCGGACCATGTTGAACTGGGGGAACAGATCTCTGGTCGAATGAACGAAGCGGTAGATCATCCGCCAGAGCAATGCGGATTGGCCGATGATATCGTCAGGTTGGATCGATTCCATGTCGGCGCGGTCCGCTTCCAAATGGTCGCGCATGAGCATGGGTTGATTTACCAGGTCCCTAAAGTCAAAAGGCCAGTTTAAACGTTTGAGGCTGCTGGCAAATGCGGCAGGATGACGGATTGTGATCACAATTTGGCAATTCAGTGTCCGCGCAAACCAGGGAGTTGAAAAAATAGCGAACGGATCTTTAAGCAGGGCACGCTGTCCGTGCATGCTGCCGATGAAAAAAGTGTGAAAATCACGCCCCATACGTAGAAAATCCCTGCGGGATCGAATCGATTTCATTTCAAGCCAGGTATGATATTCAAAATCGAGCAATTCGCGAAATGCGGGGAGATACTCCGATTCGTTTTCGGCATTGATATAGGTGTACCAATGGCTAACCGGGGCGCGAAATACGCCTGAACGGTGCAAGACATTCAGCGGCTCGCTGATATAGGCGGTGTTGACGTCGGCGGCCAGCATTTTACCGACCCAGGTTGTGCCGCTGCGATGCGCGCCAGTGACGAGGATGGGGCTATACTCAATTGCCATAATAGTTATAGTATGCTTCCATGTCTTCTTCGCCATGGATGGGAATCGCGCGGATGGAATTAACTTGATAATATTTTGCGGCGCAGCGATTCACCCAGTGCGTTTGATAGGTGTCCAATTCTTTTACGCCGTCCACGCCGTCGAACTGGGGAACGGTCAAATCCGTTTGACCGAGTTCACGCAGTTTGTAGATATGCGCGTCGCGTCTATCCCAGGCCTGTTCGCGGGCGCGATAATCAGGGACATCCTGAATCACCCGTAAAGCCGCTCTGAAAGGATAAACAACCATCATCAGCATTATCAAGATGGGTAGATATGCAAAAAACACGGTGTTAAAGAATCCCCATTTGATCTGCGAAATCCAAATCCCTAAAAGCACGCCTTCAAATACAAGAGTAACCGTCATCAAGTAATGAGCAAAAAAACGGGCCCGCTCCACCGGGAAGGATTGACCATATGCGCTGGTGGAAAATCCAGCCGCTATGAGCAGGATCAAAATAAACGGCAGTGCCAGCGCAATATTGCGGCGAGTCTGCCCATTTGGGATATTTGAAATCGTTTTATCGCGATAAACCACAAAGGCCAACAGGGCAGGGCAAACGATGCTGAACAGGATGGGAAGTGGCAGCCTCTTAATGGTATCAATCACGAACAAATAGGTATATTGCGTCGTTCTTTGAATCCACTCGACAAAAGACGGTGTATCCGCGCCGAGGTTTGAGGCAGCGGGAGAGACTGCCATGGCGATCAATGCAGAGGCTGCTCCGGCAAGGATGCACCCGGTCAGTGAAAGCAGGGCAGGGCGCATCTTATGCTTCACGAAGAACCAGGCGTACACAAAGCCCAAACCTGAACCAACGATCATTACGGTTACGGGAGGCTCGGAAAAACCGCCGATTACGAATGCCGCAAAAAATATAACAAGCATGCTCCATGCAGAGACCGCGGCTTCTTTGTTCGACCTGAAAAATAAAAAGGCAATCAGAAAATTAAGAAAAACCAAAGGCACAAAGTGGGTAACCATGCTGGAGCGCCAGTAAAAAGTTTGAAAGGGATTGGGCGCCTCCAATATGGAGAGGAAAGCCAGAGTAGTCCCCAGAAAAATATCCACGAGAATATGCCATTGGAGGCCTGCCAATTTGCGAAACTGCCGCACAAGAATAATCAGGCCAATCTCCCAGAATATGATCATTAGCACGGGAACGATCTCAATATTTTGCCGGCCCAGCAGCGACTCCGCCACTCCTACAAAAAGCAGGTTCGAGTAACGGTTTGCGGCACGCCAATTCCCTGCTTCATAACGATTGAGGACAGCCCCCAACGGCGAATAAGTTTGGGTAACATAGGCCTCACAATAGTCGTCTGCCATATAACGGGTAAACGTACCGAGGTAGGCGATTGCTGTTAAAAAAGCAAGCGCCCCTGTAATATACAAAAGAACGACAATGCTAAAAGATTTCTTTTTCATAAATTAATTAATCCGATCCATTCCTCAGGTCGTAGATCACGTATCCTTCGCCTTCCGCAAAAATGGGATACCCATCCAATTTGTGCTTGAGGAATGGCTGGCGGTCAAGGTCGTTGAAATCAGTTACCACGAACAAGTCTTTTTTGGAAGCGATATTCGCAAATTGTTCTTCGAAATCAGGTTGTATGCTGCGCAATTTATCGTGATAGATCAAGTCGCCATAAGTCGGCCAGGAGGTGATATTCCTCCAGCCCCAATAGGCCATGCGCGAGCCGTAATCCTGTGTGAGGCCGGCAAGGTTGTACCCATCGACTTTCTGGCTGATCTCCACCCACATCTGCGCTTCGGGGTGATAGTCTACAGAGTTCATTTGGGAACGGGTATTCCAGAGAGAGGCAAAAATGCCGAAGAGCAGAACCGTAATCACCGCCGCCGAGGACGGCGGCTTGAGCATGCTTCTGAGTTTTGTGAAAAATAAATCTGCCAAAGGCGCGAGTGATAATGCCACGATGGGGATCAAGGGCAGGGAGTAGTAATCGTGAGTGGAGATGTGATAGTTAAAGTAAAGGCCGAAGAGGGCGTACCCAGCCCAAAGTCCAAAGATGAAGCGGCGCTTTTCATCATCAAAGAAAAATAATCCTAACAATGCGAGCATCAAAGGGATGCCGCCGATGACGAGGTTGAGCATGTTGATCCATCCAAGATAATAAGATGGACTCAGAAAGTATGAGGGGATGAAACGTCCGCCGAACTGTTGACCGAGATAGCCTGCGATCCAGACCCCATAGATGACGAAGGCTGCGCCCGGCAGGATTCCCAAAACGCTCATGACATAAACTTGAGGCTGTTTCAGCGCCTCACGCAGTGATCTGCGCCCAAGCATTGCGCCCAACCCAGCGCCAATGACAAAGAATGCCGCGACCAATTTGATAAAGATGGCAAAGCCGCCGAAGAGACCTGCAAAAATCGCCCATTTATATGAAGTGGGATGCTCTGCCCATTCGTACACCGCCCAACAAAAGATGATGATCAGCATGACCATCAATGGGTCGGGTTGAAAACTGCGGCTGGCGCTGACCGCGTAAGGAAGGAAAAGATAAAAAGCGGCGGAGGCGAGCGCGCCATCGGTGGAGGTTAATTTGCGCGCAAGTAGAAATAGAAAACCGGCGCCGATCAGCCAAAATATCGACGAGTACAGGCGCGCGACCCAAAGTTTTTCACCTGTGAATTGATAGGTGAATGCGACGACGCGTTCAAAGAATTCAGGCTCCACAGAAGCACGGATTTTCCACTGCTGAATGGCGAAAGTCCGTTCCTCGGCAGGCACATCGGTCAGGGTTTGATAGTACATGCCGCGCGCCTTGAGTGCGGAGAGCATTTGACGAGTGGAATGAAAATCAAGCGGAAGATCGGTGAGATCGTACAGGCGGATTGCAAAGCCCAGGATGAGAAGGACGAGCAGGGATGCAATACGCGTAGCACGGGAGAAGAAAAATGAGGGAGTTTCATTCATAAGAGAGGAACAATTGTAACGTAAAAGTATGTAGAAGAGTTTATAAAATAGAGCCCCTGAGACAGGCCCGGGCTAAGGATGCGCCTCACCAGGCGTGAAATAAAAAGAGACATCCCCGCATTGAGGACGCCTCTTTTTCTGCGTGCGCTTACGTTGTTACCTGGGCGCTCCCAGGTTTATCCATTGTTTTACGATGTCCAATTCCTCGGATGTGAAGTTCCTGAAATGGGCAGCGGATTGGATTTGTATCAATAGGCTGTTGTCGGCATCCCCGGAAATGATCACAGCGCCATCCTCGCCGCCTTTCATCATGACGGAATAGGTGGAGAGATCCAAACCTTTGGGAGCGGTCTCTCCTGCATGGCACCCGGTGCATTTGACGGTAAACAGGTCTCCAATATAATTATCGTATGTCGGGTCGCCCGTCAGGGTGGGGATTTCCGTTGCCGGTTCGGGCGGCGGCAGTTGGCTTTGGATGATCTCACGCAGGGCGGGTGCATCGAAGCCTGCGTAGGTAAAGACCGTTCCGTGACAGGCGCTGTTCGAGCAGAATGAGGTATTGCTCGTGCCGCCCGGGTCATCTGTACTATGGCAATTGGAACATGAAGGCCCAACCGCCTGGTTATGAAGGCTGATCCAATTTGAGTTGAGATGGGTCTCGGGTTCGGGTCCGCGGCTGATCTCGATGTTGGTTAGAAAATCATCCGGGCCAGCCACCACTGGGATGGAATGGCACAGATTACATTCAAGGCGGATTGCTTCATCTGCCGCGTTTAAATGTTTTCCATCGTGACAGCGAAAACAACCCGGCGAGTTGATGTGTCCGACGTTCGTGGGATGAGAGTCCCAATCCACTTTCTGTTCGATGAAAACGGAATCAGTGTAAATTTTCTTCAACACTTCTATCGCTTGTTTAACCTTTTCGGAATCGGATGAGTAATAATTTGGGAAATTGTTTTTGTAGTAGGCATCCAATTCGCCAATTGCGTTCAGGCCATCTTCCTGGGAGGCATATTTGCCGCGTAAGACTTCAACTCCTTTTTGTTGAATGTCGGGTATATCTTTGGCAATTTTTCCAAGGGTGAACGCGCTATCAAGGGATTCTTCCGGCGTATAAACACGGTGCGTGATGCGGTTGTGACAGGTGATGCAATCCATTTGTCTGAGTTGACTCTCGTCAATGGAGGCAGGGTCAAAGCCGGCATTAACATCCACATACTCGGTAGCTGAACCGTCATCCTGGATCACTTTCACGTAAGGGATGGTCTGGGCCTCTGCATCCGTTGGATAGTAGTAGATTGTATTCTCAATATGCCAATGAATTCCGCGCCCTAATCCCTCACGCTTTGAGCCTCCGCCTGTTTTGAGTATCAGGTATATGTTATAGGCTGACATATCATTACCATAGTGTGTATCGACACGCAAACTATCATCGGAAAATTTTTCAGGCGAATGGCATTTTTCGCAGATCTCAGGCGCTGGGCGCATATTCTTGATGCGGATCGGGTATTCATAGGTCACGAAGAGAGTGGCAAACACGTGCCTCAAGTCTCCCGCTTTGCGGAAAATCTGGTTGCCAATGAACTCGCGCCCGATGTGACATTCAACGCAGGCAATCCGCGCATGAGGCGAGATCTGATAAGCCGCGTACTCAGGAGGCATGGTATGGCAGGAGGTCCCGCAGAATGTTGGGGAATTGGTATAGTCCCAAACATAAGCCCCGCTTACAAATAGCGAAACGATCAGCACGCTCAATATTGCGTAAGGGATGATGTACATCCAACGCGAGGAGCCGTGAGGTGGAATTAGAAAGTTGCGAACTTTTTGGCGAAATGTGGTCATTCTTATTCTTTGCTCCTGTTTAGTTTTCTGGTGCGCCAGCCGCAATCCAATCCAGGATTACCTGTATATCCGATTGAGATAAAGATCCTATTGGAGGCATCTGGGAACCTTGTCCCAAAATACTCTGGGCAAGGAGGCTGTCTGCGACATTGCCGGGGAGGATGACAGGTCCGTTGTCGCCGCTCGTCATAATAGATTGATATGAAGTAGAGTCCCAGCCTCCGCGTGTCTTCTGTGAGTTATGACATGCCTGACAATTTGCTTCGAAGATGGCACTTACCGCACCAGAGTAAGTCAGCGAAGCTGCATAATCGGGATCCAAGGTACGGATGAATCTAACCAGTAATTCGATCTGGTTTGCGGAAAGGTTATCACCCCATGCAACCATTGGTGTGGCAGTGTGACCATTGCTGATCGTATCGAACAATGCCTGATCGTCAGGCCCGCTCTGGAATTCATTTGTGTTGAATGCGGGTCCTACGCCTCCTTCACCTAGGGAGCCATGGCAACTGGCGCATGCAATGGCGAACAATTGCCCGCCGGTTAAACTCGGCGGGGCGGCCGTCGGGATCGGAGTTTGAACATCGGCACTTGCCGTCGGTGCTTCGGCAGGCGGGTTGGATTCCCAGTTCCGTATGAATGCAACTATTGCATCAAGCTGTTCATCATCAAACGGCCCGCCGTTTTCCGTGCCAAAGGGCGACATACCAAAATTGGGCTGTCCGTTTGAAATGATACTTCGTATTGTGGCATCGTCACGGGTCTTTAAATATTCACTGGAACTTATAGGAGCAATGGTATCGCCATGGAGTGAGGGATTTGGACCGCCCTGTCCAGATTTTCCATGACAATCGGTGCAGTTTTCCGCAAATAAGTTTGCTCCAGCAACAGGACCGCCGCCTTTGCTTGCCTCAAATGTGTATTTTACAAGCGCGTCAAGCTGTTCGGCAGTAAGAATGTTGCCCCATACAGGCATTGTCAGATGGGCTCCACCCGAAGAAATAATTTTTAGGGCGCTTTCCTTATCAGGAGCCTTCGGGACCTTATCTCCGTGACAACTGGCGCAATGCTGCCCGAAAAGAGCGACTCCGCCAGAAGTTTGTCCCGGATCCACAACATAAGATGCCAGGGTATCCAGGTCTTTTTCGCTGAGGGTGCCTTTCCATGCGGGCATGTCCAGGTGTTGACCGCCTTTTTGGATTAGTTTGGCAAGGTCTTCTTCCGTGCCGTTATACCCCACGCCTTGTCCATGACAACCAGAGCAATTGACAACAAACAGACGTTGTCCATCCGGCGCCGCCAGGAAGTTAAGCAATGCGTTGATCTCGGTCTCTGTCAGGTTTGTGTCCCAGTTTGCGGTCTCGATACTTTGGTGAGGCGGATAATTTACGCCTTCGTCAAATACGCGTTGCAATTCCACCGGGTTGCCGCTGGCAATTACGGGCTGCTGATGGCAGACAGCGCAATTTTGAGTGAAGAGGGCGCTGCCGTTTGGCGAGAGGATAAAGCCGGCCAGCGTGTCTATTTCATCCGTGCTAAGATCGCCTCCCCAGGCCGGCATGCCCTCATGTGTGCCCGAAGCAATGATTTGATGCAAATCCGTTCCAGCCGGGATGTCAATACTGGGACCATGGCAATTCGCGCAATTTGTGGCGTAAAGCGCGGCGGCTTTATCCACTACAACCGCCTCTTGCGGTGCGGGGGCCTCTCGAACTGAGGCTATGGTTAAAAAGCCAATACCTACAACCACCACCAAGGCAGCGATACTGGCAAAGGGGCGATTAAGAAAGAATCGTTTTGGGCTTTTGTCGATAAAAGGCAAAAGAATCAGGAGCAGGATGAAAAGCCCGGGAAGCACCATTGCCCCAACTACTTCCAGGTTGCCGGGAAAATATTTAAGCGCCTGGAAGAGGAAGAGGAAGTACCATTCGGGACGCGGCGTATAGGTGGTATCGGCTGGATTTGCGCGGGCCTCAAGCGGAGCGCCTATAAAGTATGCCAGGGCAACCAGAATGATGAATATCAAAAGGGAGGCAATTGTATCTTTGAAGATGATGTCGGGGAAAAAGGGGACTCCCTTTTCTTTTTCCTTTTTATATTCATCCAGATATTTCTTTTTTTCCTGTTCGTTCATGACTCACTCATCCTTTTTTGGCACGGCGGTAATGCCAATGCGAATGACAAGGTAAAGATGGATGCCAATCAGCGCCGCTAGTGTGGCGGGCAATACCCATATATGGGTGCCGAAAAAGCGCGCCAGTGTGACAGCTGAAATATCCCTGCCTCCTCGCGCAATACGCAGGATCCAGTCTCCGACAAATGGAGCCAGCCCCGCTATTTGGGTTCCAACCGTGGTTGCCCAAAATGATTTCTGATCCCAGGGGAGCAGGTAGCCGGTGAAGCCAAAGCCAATGACTACCAGGAGCAGGATCACGCCGGTAATCCAGGTTGCCTCGCGTGGATACTTATACGCGCCGAAATAGAAGACGCGCAGCAGGTGAAGGACAGTCAGCACTACCATTGCGCTGGCTCCCCAGTGATGCAAGCCGCGTATTAACCAGCCAAATGGCAGCTGAGTGGTAATGTAGACCACACTATCATAGGCATGATCAGGTGTAGGGACATAATAGAGAGTCAGCAATATACCCGTTACTGCTTGATTTATCGCCACAAAAAGAGTTGCGCTTCCAAGTGTGTAGAACCAATTGACATGCGGAACTTTACGCATGAAGATCGCTTCCCACACCTCGCGCCAGGAGAATCGTTCATCCAGCCAATCGCCAATTTTTATCAGCATATCAACCTCGCTTTATAAAGATTACCCCGTCTTCCACCTTGCTCTCAAAACGATCAAGAGGGCGGGGCGGGGGGCCAGCTACTACGGTGCCGTCTTTAGAGAAAACCCCATTATGGCATGGGCAGAAGAAGCCATCCTTTTCAGGGATCCAGCGCACCCGACAGCCCAAATGCGTGCAGACGTTGGACATCACAACATAATCCTGCCCATTGGAGGTTAGTACGTAAACCGAAATTTCCTCCTCGGTATTGATCCAGCCGGTTTGGGTTTCTATTGTCTTTTTGAAGAGAGTGGGAATATTGAGTTCCACCTTGCTGATGGAACCAAGTTGGATCCAATTATCGCTTTCTTTCTGGAGCGCAGGTCCCATAATGTAGGGAATTGCCGGCAAACCAAGTGCCGCGCCGATCAACCCACCAATACCGGCGATTGCCGCTTTCATGAAATTGCGGCGGCCAAACTGTTTGTCTTCTGATTTATCCATGGCGCTTATCCTTATTAATTGAAGTGGATGTGTTTCAAATGTATTGAGTTAGCGTGTTCAAACTAACCCATGGAACGTTTTCAACCGTGCTTACGGCTGAGGCGTTTGAGGAGAATAGATCTGTGTTTCCGTCAACGGCGCGATGGTGGTAAGCGCGGTTTTTTCGCCGTTGATAAATCCGAAGATGCCGGCGAGCATGCCCAGGGTCACGATTGCAGCGACGGGGTAGTAAATCATTTTTCGTTTGCGAAGGGTCGCAGCGTCGGGGCGTTTGTCTGCAAGGCCGGCTTTCATATCCGCGAGCTCGAGGGGATGCTCGTGAAGCATTTCCGCTTCGGTCTGTGTGCCTGTCCACATGGCTTTGTTGAAGCGTTTGATATGCACACCGTACATGTGCCAGACGATGATGGCTAATACGGCAAGCACGGCTTCGCCTCCGTGAGCGGCTTTGGCGGCAGGGACGAATTGACCGGGCAGGTATTGTGTGGCGGTAATGGGATTCCACATCAGGAAGCCCGTCGCGCCCATCACTGCCGCGCCCCATAGGAAGGCCCAGTATTCCATTTTTTCTTCGAAGGTGTAGCGACCCATTTGAGGATAGGTTTTTGCAAGGCCGATGTTGTAAAGCAGGGCTTGTAGACCGTCTTTGGCATCCTGTATCGATGGAAGCATGGACATTTGATCGCGCAGGACAAAAACGCTGTAGCCCATGACGAGGATGTGATAGGCTGTGCCGAACATCATAACGATGGCGGCGGTATGGTGGATGAAGCGCAGGTTTTCAATGCCTCCCAATAGACCAAGCACGAAGGCGCCCATGCTTGATTCCGGATATTTTTGCGGCAGTCCTGTCAGCCCGAGCGTTGTAAAGGAAAGCAGCATGATCAGGTGTTCAATCCGGCGCACCACAGGGAAGCGCAGGTAGAGATTGTTGGTTGACTTGCTCATGAGTGCTTGACTCCTTTACCTCTAATACGATTGACAATACGTCTGTAAATATCGGTGAGGACGAAGAAAATCATGCCTCCCAAGACGGCGGGGATGAAGAACTTATAGAATAGATTGACGTAATACACGATTGGGAAATGCTCAGGGCTTGGCTCGTAGTGACTCATCCATGCTTCCGGGAAATTGGACGTCGCGTCGGGGTGGCAACGCTGGCATTTGATGAGCAGGTTTTCGCGCAGGGCGATGCCTGTTTTGACATTGGTCACTTTTGCGATGTTGTGCACGCCGTGACAATCGGTGCAGACCGGTTTGTTGGTGGGCTGACCGGGAAATTCTTCTTCAAAGAGTTTTACGGTTGTGCCGTGGAAGTCTGCCACGTAGGAATTGAGTACGTTTGTGGATATCCCGTACTTGTCCATGATGGTTGCATCGGTATGGCATTTGGCGCATAGGAAGGGCGTGCTGTTGCGAAAGGTGACCGTGGTTGGATTCTGGATGTTGTGCACGCCGTGACAGTCAATGCAGGTCGGCACATCTGTGTTGCCTTCCTGGGTGAGCGCGTTGCCATGCACGCTGGTTTTGTACGCCTCGTAGATCGTGCTGTGACAGCGGGCGCAGGTTTCCGGAATGTGCATGCGCGCGGTATTTAAAATCTCGCCGGTTGCTTTATCCGTGATGCGCGTCTGTTCATGAGGATTGTGGCAATCTGAACAGACCGCGGCGTTGGTGTTTCCACCCGCCAGGGCCCGTTGATGGACGCTATCCAGCACCTTATTATATTGTTCTACATGACACTGCTTGCAGGTCGTATAGTAGGTGATTGAAAACTCACGCGGACTGTTTACCTTCAGATCGTCATGTGGGAAGGAGGTGAAGTCGGTGTGGCAGTCTGTACAGGCAAGCTGATTTTCGCCGTGAACAGATTGGCTGAATTTGTCGGCATCTATCGTTAATGAGAGTTTCTCGCCATTGGGCATGGAGGTGGTAAATTTTGGCCGGTTATGGCAGGCCAGGCAGTCGCTGTTATCCATTTGCGCAACTGGCGCATTAATGGGATCGGCGTCAGGTGCGGCGCGCGCCGTTTCGGAACTCGACCCGGTTATAGCCAGTGCAGCCAGCACGATTCCCATGAAGAATGGAAGGATATGCATTAATTTTGGACTTCTCATTACATTCTCCTGAATAAGATATTTTTCTAAAAGGATAAAGCCAAGCCTGTGTCATGGGGCAATTGCCCCAATTTTACATGTCTTATCATATTTACCCTAGGCTGAATATCATTGATTTTATATGACTTATGGGGAGAATTTCTCCAGATAAATCTATCTTCCCCTGCTCTTGCAACTTATGCGCGAGTGACGATGGCACATTCCCACCGGGTTCTTGGTTGAGTCCGCTGGTTGTCTATATTCATAAGTCAACCTCCTGGATCACAAAAGTATGCTCCAGGAGGCCGTTCACGATCAACAACATGACCTATCCTTAAGTTCGGGCGGGATAGGCCATGTTGTTTTAGTTTTACTAGCTTTAGCTTTCTGGGGCGCTCAGTTTATTTCAGCGCTTCCAGGGCCGCTTCAAGCATGGCCTTGGTATAGGCTGAGTTGTGGACACCCATGCTTTTGTCTTCTTTGACAACGTAGATGTAGTTCCACAAGGCAGCAGCTTGCGCTTCGGGGTAATCCCCGACGATGTTTGCGTCTTTTGCATCATCCCACATGCCTTTGGCAACCAAAGCAGCTCTAACCTCCTTGACCAGCGCTTCTACCTCGGTCTGCACGCCGTTGATGTCGAAATTCTTGGCATCCACATGGCAGTCCTGGCAGGCCGTAACGTTTGGTTCATAGGTATGGCTGGCATCCGCACCCATGTGGCAGGTTACACAGGTGTCTGCCACCTTTGAGGCATGGGCAGCGGGTTTGCCTTCCACTACAGCGCCACCGACGCCGAGCAGCATCGCACTCTGCGGGCCATGGTGGGGACCCCAGTGGGTGCTGTCAACTTTGACTATGCCAGCTTCTGCTGCGGGGAATGCGCGGCGCGGCTGATGGCAGTTGACACACAGGTTGCCCTTACCACCATCGAAAGTTACACCTTCAAGTGCATAGAGTGGGACCGCGTCAGTGGTCTCCAATGCAAAGTCATCCTTGGTGTAGGAAGTGTGGATCTGGTGGCAGGCGCGGCAGTCCTGGCGGGTCGGGTTCGGATCGCCAACTTCGACTGTGTCCGGGTTTGTGTTCCCCGCAGCAATACGGGCACTAAAGCCTCCACCGGAGTGACAGCCGGCGCAAGTGTTTTGGGTTCCACGAAGATAAGCTTCGCCGGTTCCGTGCAGAGACTCGCTCCAGGCGGCTTCCTTACCGGTGATCAATGTGGTGTCATTGTGGCACTGGATGCAGGTCAGATCGGCGGCCATCGCTGGAGGGCCAGCCTCACCTTGCGGGCCGGCAGGGCCTGCAGGACCGACAGGGCCGGGGGCGCCACAAGCCGATAATACAACACCGATTACGACCATCACACCGAGCAAAACGAGCATTTTCTTGAAATTCATTGTGACATTCTCCTTTTTATTAAATAATAGACAGAGACGGAAAAAAAATTGGTCGGAATAACCTCCTTTGGGCGAATTAATATATTATGAGATATTTCGATCAATCTACAGGATTTTACGCATTTTCAACATTAATAACAAGTTAATTTAGGCTAAATCTATGTGACAAATGTCACGATAATGTGGATGAGGTTGATGGCATTACAGTTTTACTGCATTCGACACGAAGAAAAAATATGAAATGTACAAATCTCAGG
>CAZEGE010000051.1:0-22169 GCA_964511765.1 uncultured Anaerolinea sp. | reverse complement strand
GCCAGCACCTTTGCCATGTGAAAGTATTCCATGTTCACCTTGCGCTTATTGCTGATCACGTCCAAAAGCGGAATGAAGTCCACGCCCTTGCCTCTGAGCCCGGTCATCACGCCATGTTGACCTTCCACAAGCGCTTCCACGGCTTTCACGCTCATGCGTGAGGCCAGCAGACGATCGTATGCAGTTGGCGAGCCGCCGCGTTGGATGTGGCCGAGAATGGTCATGCGCGTCTTGAAACCGACGTCAAGGTCGTCAATTCGTTGCGCCAGATCGGTGGTCAGGATGCCTGAACCTTCTGCATTGATGATGATGGCATGTGTCTTGCCGCGTTGGTAAGCTTCCTCCACCGACTTGGCCACCTCGTCTGCGGTGATCGGCATTTCGGGTATCAGCGCAACTTCAGCGCCGCAGACAATGGCAGCCATCACAGCCAGATAGCCGCTGTTGCGTCCCATGGTCTCGATCAGGAAGGCGCGTTGATGGGATGAAGCCGTATCGCGCAACTTGTCCACCGCTTCCATGATGGTGTTCATGGCGGTGTCTGTGCCAATCGCCATACTCGTGCCCCAGATGTCGTTATCGATGCTGCCGGGAATTCCGATTACCTTAACGCCTTTTTGTGAAAGCGCATACGCGCCGTTCATCGAGCCTTCGCCGCCAATCACGATCAAGGCATCCATTCCCGCTTCATTCATTTTGCGGATCGCGTCCCGCTGGCCGGACGGCTCCATGAAGCGCTTGCTTCTGCTGGTAAGCAGGACCGTCCCGCCGCGCTGCAAAATACCGCCTACATCGCGCGGTCCCAGCGGACGGAACTCGCCGTTGATCAAACCTTCGTAACCATGCAGGATGCCAATCACGGCCATGTTATTCACAAGCGCAGTTCGCACCACACCCCGAATGGCCGCATTCATGCCGGGCGCGTCGCCGCCCGAAGTAAGGATTCCAATTGTAAATTTCTTTTCCATTTTATATTTCTCTCTTGATTTGAAAAGTATCAAAGTCGCGCGCCACCACCGTATTTGGAAAAATGGATTGCGCTTCAGCAAGCATATCCTTTCCTCGGTAGCGGCGCGAAATATGTGTAAGAATTAGTTTCTTAACCCCCGCTTTTATGGCAAGTTCCGCGCTCATGCGCGCCGTGAGGTGGAAAAACTGTTTCGCCATCTCCTCTTCTTCATCCATATATGTGGACTCAATGACCAGGGCATCCGCATCCTTGCAGACCTCGAGCAGGTTGTCCGTTCTGGCGGCATCGCCCACAACGATAAGCTTGCTGCCCTTTTCCCAGTCACCCAGCACATCGTCTGGTGTGATGCGTTTGCCGTCGGGCAGGGTAAGCTCCTTGCCGTTTACCAGGTCATGCCGTTCGGGTCCAAATGGGACGCCGAGTTCGTCCGCCTTGTCCGCCAGGAATGGACGCCGCGCCTTTTCCTCAAACACATAGCCCAGACAATCCGGTCCGCGATGCGTAACGGAGAAGGCGGTCACCGTAAAATCATCCGCTTCAAAGACAATGCCGGGTTTGATCTCGATTAATTTTAAGGGCATGGGAGGCTGGTTGCCGCGCAGCACTACATCATAAAGAAGCGTCCGCACACGCTCAAGCGTGGAACGCCCTCCGAAGATCTCAAGTTTTTCAATGGCTTCCCATCTTAAAAAAGTGGAAAGCAAACCGCCCAAGCCAAGGATGTGGTCGAGATGTCCATGGGTAAGCAGAATGCGCGTGAGACGTTTGAATCCAATGCCAGATTGAAGTATCTGTCTTTGCGTGCCTTCGCCGCAATCAATTAGAAATCGGTACTCATTATGAGAAACGATTTGCCCTGAAAGCCCGCGCCTTGCAGATGGCGCGGATGCAGATGTGCCAAGAAAAAGAATTTCGAACAAGGTTGTGTCCTTACAATGGATGATCGCAGAGGAAAAAGAATTCTACGGTAATTTTTGAAAATAGCCGGAAGCCCTGCAATTGTACCTTAAAGAAAACAGACCATTTGTGCTATAATATTTTAGCATTGTTTTTTATGAGTTGCGCCTTATAGTTTACTTAAAATGCCCCTCCTCAACCCCCCCATCCCTCCTAAAAGGAATAAAAAGCCTGCGGGTAAAACCTCGCCTTCCAAAAAAGGCGGAGCGTCGCGTGGCAAATCTTCAGCACAACATCAACCTTCGCCTTCCTCACGCGACCCTTCATGGTGGGATAACCTCTCCGATGAACGCAAACTGGATGTGGTCGGCATTATCCTTGCATTTATTGGCATCGTCATTCTTTTGGGGTTAATTTCCGCCAATCGTTCCGCCCTGATTGGCGGCGCAATATTATTCCTCTCACAAATTTTCGGCTGGGGCGTTTATATCCTTCCGCTGGGCCTGCTTATTTTTGGCCTTTGGCTCGTCTTTCGCAAGATCGAACGCATTCTGCCGCTGACCCTTGAACGCGCAGTTGGCAGTGTCATCCTTTTCCTCTGGCTTCTTACCGTTTTACATTCCCTGGTTGCCACAGCTCAAACAGCCGAAGCGATTGCCCTTACAGGTGCAGGCGGAGGCGCTCTCGGCGGCCTCTTCCAACGTATTCTCTGGGCGGGATTTGGCGGTGGTGGTACGTTCATTGCACTTCTGGCCTGGCTCATCATCGGCATTGCAGTTACATTGGATAAACCCGTCTCGGAATTATTCTTCTGGCTGACACCGCTGACTGCAAAACTGCGGCAGTTGTTGAACAAATCCATTGCGCCTCCGGCTGCGCTCGATCCTGCTTCTGCTGCGACGGATGATTTCACCCCGATCGATGCTTCGACAATGCCTCCAGTGACCACCTCTGCCGTTCCCGTCCAACCCATTCGGACGACGAGCGGTTCCGCCGTTATTCAATGGAAATTGCCCAGCGTCAGCGATATCCTTGATTCAGGCAATGCGCCATCCATCAATGAAGAGTTCATCCAACAACGCGCACGATTAATTGAAGATACGCTGGCGTCCTTTGGCGCGCCAGCGCAGGTGGTTGCGATCAGCCGCGGGCCGACGATCACGCAATTTGGTGTCGAACCTCTCTTCGTCGAGACCAGAGGCGGCGTGCGCACCAGAGTCCGTGTGAACAAGATCGCATCCCTGTCCGATGACATCGCGCTCGCACTGGCCGCGCCGCGCATCCGCATTCAAGCGCCTGTGCCGGGTCATAGTTATGTGGGCATTGAAGTGCCAAATGAAGAAATGGCGATGGTGGCTCTGCGTGATATTTTGGAAAGCGAAGTTTATAAAAACAATCAAAAACCGCTCAACTTTGGTTTGGGACGGGATGTGGCGGGACTTCCGGTCATTGCCAGTTTGGAAGGCATGCCGCATTTACTGATCGCAGGCACAACCGGCTCCGGTAAATCGGTGTGTGTCAATTCCATATTGACCTGCATGCTGCTTTACAACACGCCTGATGATCTGCGGATTGTGTTGGTCGATCCAAAGCGTGTGGAGTTGACCGGCTACAACGGCATTCCGCATTTGCTCGGGCCTGTGGTGGTTGAAATGGACCGCGTGATCGGCGCTCTGCAATGGATGACGCGTGAGATGGACAAACGTTATCATCTGTTCGCACAGGCTGGCACGCGCAATATCTTTGATTACAACGTCAAGATGAAATTGCAGGGGCAGAAGAAACTGCCGTATCTCGTCATCATCATTGACGAGTTGGCAGACCTGATGATGATCGCTCCTGATGAAACTGAAAAGACCATCACCCGCCTTGCACAGTTATCACGCGCTACGGGCATTCACATGATCCTTGCCACGCAGCGTCCTTCTGTGGATGTGGTGACGGGTCTCATTAAAGCGAACTTTCCCGCGCGCATTGCTTTTGCAGTGGCTTCCAATACAGACAGCCGCGTCATCCTCGACCAGCCCGGTGCGGAGAGATTGCTCGGACGCGGTGATATGTTGTATCAGGCGCCTGATGCACCCGGGGCCGCGCGTTTGCAGGGTGTCTTCGTTTCAGATAATGAAATTCAAAAATTGGTGGAATATTGGCGCACACAGGCCGGTGGAGGCAGTTCCTATGCGGTGGCCGGTGCGCCTGCCGATTCTGTTCCCGAAAATGTCCCGCTTAAACAAACGCCGTTATGGGAGGATACGCAAAAGGTGGAAGGCGATCCGCTGTTTGACGAAGCAGTGGCAATTGTCCGCAAGGAGGGACGCGCCTCTGTTTCCATGCTGCAAAGAAGGTTGCGCATCGGCTATACCCGCGCATCCCGCATTGTGGATACGATGGAAGATAAGAAGATCGTCGGTCCGCCGGAGGGAGGTACGCAAATGCGTCCGGTCCTGGATTATGGCCCCACCAGCCCGCCAAAGGACGATGGGATCTAACCTGAAAGAGGATTACACATCACGGTAATCCTCTTTATTTTACAATTTTGAAAAGACTAAAAAGGGTTTATGATACATAGTATAATCTCAGTAATACTTCCCTCGGAGAATAAATGACAGATAAGAAGATCCGTGTATTGGTTGCCAAGCCCGGGCTGGATGGGCATGACCGCGGCGCGAAGGTGGTTGCCCGCGCATTGCGCGATGCCGGCATGGAAGTGATCTACACGGGTTTGCGCCAGACTCCCGAAATGATCGCTGAAGCGGCCCTGCAGGAGGATGTGGATGTGGTCGGCCTGTCCATTCTTTCCGGCGCGCACATGGCATTAACTCCGCGGGTGATGGAACTGCTGAGAGCCAACGGGCAGACTCACGTGAAGGTCTTTCTTGGAGGCATCATTCCCGATGAGGACCTGCATCGCTTAATGGAGATGGGAGTGGCTGGCGTTTTTGGTCCCGGCGCATCCACCGAAGACATAGTTCGCGATGTCCAGATGGCAATTGCAGGGTAGCCTGCATCCCACACAGAGCAAAGGCTCTGTGTTTTGTTCTTAAATCAAAGATCATCACAGATGAAAGGGATTTATTTTTTATATAGGCTCCATGACCTACTCTCAAGCAGTTCTTAACGGTGATCGTCTGGCCTTGGCGCGCTTGCTTACGCAAGTGGAAAATAACACGCCCGAAGGACGCGCTGCATTAATTGAATTATTTCCTCATACGGGCAAAGCGCACCTGATCGGTGTGACGGGCGCGCCAGGTACCGGTAAATCCACATTGGTGAATCAACTGGCCTTGCTTTATCGCAAGGCGGAAGACAGGCGCGTGGCAATTGTGGCGGTGGATCCATCCAGTCCATTCACGGGCGGCGCGGTGCTCGGTGATCGTGTGCGGATGCGCGATCTTTCCGGTGACCCAGATGTGTTTATCCGCTCGATGGCAACGCGCGGGTCATTGGGCGGCCTGGCGCAGTCTACGGCCAATATGGTGCAGGTTTTTGATGCGGCCGGATTCGACGTCATCATCATTGAAACGGTCGGCGCCGGTCAAAGTGAAGTGGATATTGCCCATCTCGCACATACCACTTTGGTGGTGGAAGCGCCCGGCCTTGGTGATGACATCCAGGCCATTAAAGCGGGCATCCTTGAGATCGCGGATATTCTAGTCATTAACAAGGCGGATCGATCCGGCGTGGAAAATACCGAGAAAGCCCTGAAGTCGATGCTGGAATTGGCGCACCCAACGGAAAGGGTTTTCAGGCACCACGGCTCAATCATGCCGGCGGTTGCTCCTAAACAAGATTCATCGACTCCTCTGATGTGGGTTCCTCCAATTCAAAAGACGATTTCGATTGAAAGCAAGGGTATCGTGGAATTGGCAGAAGCGATTGCGCGGCATGTGACACACCTTCGTCAGGGCGGAGGCTGGGCGGTTCGTGAGCGTGCCAGGCTGGAGGTCGAGTTGGAGGCGTTGATCCGTGAGGCGTTGTGGAATCAGTTCCATGAAAAAGTTCCACAGGAGCAATATGAAAGTGTGCTTGAGAAGGTCGTCCAAAGAAGTGTTTCGCCGTGGGAAGCGGTGAAGGAATTGTTGAAGGGCAGGTTCAAATGAGCATGATTTATGGCGAACGGGTGCGTTTGCGCGCTGTGGAGCGCGAGGATGTAAATAAGTTTCACGAATGGGTGAATGACCCGGAAGTCACACGAGGACTTACGCTTTATTTGCCGATGTCGATGACAGATGAGGAGAATTGGTTCAATTCACTGGCGAAGCGCGACCAGGAAGAAAAAGCTCTGGCAATTGAAGTTCGCAAAGGAAGGAATTGGAAGTTGATCGGCAATTGCGGCGTGTTTGGCATTGAGCATCTGAACAGTTCCGCCGAACTTGGAATTATGATCGGCGATAAGTCTGAATGGGATAAGGGATATGGCTCCGAAGTGATGCTCCTGCTCCTGCGCCATGGTTTTGAAACCTTGAACCTGAACCGCGCATTTTTGCGAGTCTATGTGGATAATGTACGCGCTGTGCGTTCCTATGAAAAAGCCGGCTTTGTTTTGGAGGGACGCCTGCGCGAGGCGCGTTATAAATTTGGTAAATATGAAGATGTTCTGATCATGAGTGTTTTACGCTCTGAATGGATGTCTCGAAAGAAGGAGGAGTAGGGTATGCACCATGTTCATCATGATTTGAAAGTGTATGGCGGCATAAAACTTTTTGCGGGCAGCGGCGCGCCTGAGCTGGCTCAAAAGATTGCCGATTACCTCGGCCAGCCGTTGAGCGAACGTGAGGTGATCGAATTCCCAAACGAGAATATTTTTATTAAGTTGGGCGGAAGCGTGCGCGGGCAGGATGTGTATGTGATCCAGACCACCTCTTCACCTGTGCATTACAACTTAATGGAATTGCTAATCATGATCCAAACTCTGCGGCTGGACTCCGCGGCGCGTATTACGGTGGTTGTGCCATATTTATGTTATGGTCGTTCGGATAAAAAGGACCAGCCGCGTGTGCCGATCACTGCGCGTTTGGTGGCGGATATGCTGGAAGTGGCTGGCGCAGACCGTTATATGACTCTCGATCCGCACGCCGGGCAAGTGCAGGGGTTCTTCTCCATCCCCGGTGATGTATTAACCGCTTCACATTTACTCATCAGCCACATTAATGAAAATGTACGCGCAAACATGCATGACCCAGTGGTCGTTTCAGTTGACCTCGGCTTTGCAAAGAAGGGCCGCAATTACGCGGCAGATATGGATATGCCGATTGCGTTCATTGAAAAACGACGAACGGGAAATGATGCCAAGGCTGAAGCGCTGACCCTGATCGGCGATGTAAAGAACCGCGATGTGATCATTGTAGATGACGAAGTGGATACCGGCGGCTCCATCGCCCAGGCTGTGGAGATTGTGAAGCAGAAAGGCGCGCGCGATGTGTACCTGGTGTTCGTTCATGCCATCCTCTCGCGTGACGGCGCAGAGCGCCTTGCCTCCCTGCCTATTAAGCAGATTATCACGACGGATACATCCCCTCTCTCCTCTGAAAAGATGAAATGTCTCGAAGGACGTATCACTGTGCTTTCTGTGGCTTCCTTGTTGGGTGAAGTAATTAAACGTGCGTACGAGGGCCGCTCGGTTGGAGAAATGTTCAACGAGTAGCATATCTCTGCAAGCGGTTCTTTGTCGAAGCAAATCCCTCGTAACAGTAGATTGCTTCGGGCGAAAGATTACCGCCCTCGCAATGACATCGGTACCCCATGCCCGAACTTCCAGAAGTTGAAACCATCGCACGCAGTATAAGACCGGAATTGGTCGGGAAAACCATCCTTTCCGCCGATTTGCTCTGGGCGCCCACACTTGCAGCTCCATCTGTCAAACAATTCAAACAGCAGGTGCAGGGGCAAAAGGTCAGAGATGTATCGCGCCGCGCAAAGTATCTTGATATTGTGCTGAAGGATTTCCATCTGCTCATTCACCTGCGCATGAGTGGCGATATAATGATCAGGTCAAGCAAGGTCGTACCGGAAAAACATGACAGGCTGCTGCTGAACCTTTCGAGCAGGAAATATCTGGCCTTCAACGATACCCGCAAGTTTGGCCGCGTATGGTTCACACATGACCCCGAGAGTGTGCTTGCAAAACTTGGCCCTGAACCTCTTGAAAGCGGCTTCACGTCCAGGTGGCTTTTTGAGAATCTGCGTAAACATAAACGCCAGCTGAAACCGCTGCTGCTTGACCAGACATTTATTGCCGGGCTTGGCAATATTTATACGGATGAATGTTTACACATGGCGAAACTGCATCCGCTCTCGTTGTCGAAGGATGTTTCGCGGAAGCAGGCTGAGGCTTTGTGTGAAGCGATCCAGTCTGTTCTTAAGGAAGGCATCCGCCGCAACGGCGCCAGTATAGACTGGGTCTATCGTGGCGGTGAATATCAAAACCATTTCCGTGTATATGACCGCGAAGGCGAACCCTGCCTTATGTGTGGCGCCAAAATACAAAAACTTACAGTAGGTCAACGCGGTACGCATGTTTGTCCGAAATGTCAACGTTTGAGGTAACACCATGCCAGAAGGATTTACTCTTACCCCCATTCTTATCCCGCTGGGCACATTGATATTAGGCTGGGTGATCGGCTTTTTTGATTCCAACAATCGTTCGGCAAAGAAGATAAAGGAAGCCCAAGTCCGTGCAGAGCTTGCTCAAGAGGAGGCGCGGAGAAGGTTTGAGCAAGCCGAACAACAAATCGCACTTAATGCTCAAGCTCTGCAGGACGACCCCGCTTTGCTGTGCATCAAAATGAAAAATGGGCGTACCATTCTTGAAATAGACGGCGCACCTGTTGGCGGCGCATTATCCCCAGATAAAAGAAAGCGCTTGATCGATTTACTCACGATTCTTCGTCCCTACCTAGAAGGTGGACAGCCTCGGCAGCCTGCTCAAAAACCCGCCGTATCATCCCCAGTGGTGACGCCCGCTCAGACCCCTCCCATATCATCATTCCAAAAGGAGCCGCCTGTTCAAAGACCGATCTCTCGTCCCACGTCGCCTCCTGCCACTGTCAAACCAGTCGAGCCAACGCTGGGTACGATCCTCTCTCCCGCAAAGAAAATTACAGAAGAAAAACCCTTTGCGTCTCTGAGTATCGTGGGACAGATTGACTCCATTTTGCAATCTCGAATGATGAACACACCGCTTGCCGGGCAGGGCATTCGCCTGAAGGAATCGCCCCAGGGTGCAGTGGAAGTTTATGTGGGTTTGCAAAAATTTCACAGCGTGGATGATGTTCCCAATCAAACCATCAAGGCTGTCATACGCGCCGCGATTGCGGAATGGGAGGAGAAATATACGCCGGGAGTGTAGGATTTTAAGGCGCAGTTTTGTTTATCTTATTTCAACTGAAGAACTTTATTCCCTCTTATACCTTGCGGATAACACGGGGCAATTGACGTTATCAGCGATCTCGGCGGT
Organism: uncultured Anaerolinea sp.; assembly: GCA_964511765.1. Classification (GTDB taxonomy): domain Bacteria; phylum Chloroflexota; class Anaerolineae; order Anaerolineales; family Villigracilaceae; genus Villigracilis. The sequence continues at coordinate 12,846 of CAZEGE010000051.1, read as the reverse complement.
TACATTTGGCATGTAGAGTTGACGTAAAGCGTGCGAACTGTATAGCGAACCCATACATAGCAGGTCGTAACTTCCCTCTTTAACTTCAGCCAATATTTCCTCCACCACATGACCCTGGCGTGCTTTTACGTTTGCGGTTAAACCATCGTTTTTGGCGATCTCCATGGCCTGCCGCAGACTGCGTCCAACGGGGGTGTCTGTATCAACGAGGGTTTGCCAGTGTTCGCTCACGGTTTTGGCTGTGGGGTATTTCATATCAATGTGAGGGACGATATGAAGAAAGGTGAGCTCAGCGCGGGTTTTCATTGCCATTTGCATGGCGATGTGTTCCGCAGTCACTTCATAACCAAGTCCGCCAATGCAGATCAAAACCTTTTTCAAAGGCAGTTTTACCATAGGCACATATAAGATCGGTTGTTCGATCTCTTCCATCAAATGACGAATGGAACGTCCCGTTATCAAGCGGCGGATTTGCGGGCGTCCCAGGGGTCCGATCACGCTGATGTATGTCCCCTGGTTTGCCTTGCGAGGGATGATATCCTCCGCATTTCCGTTCTGCACTTCGAGTTTGTATTCCACATTATTTTGTTGAAATAAATCCACAGCCCGTGCAAAGACCTCCTCCAGGGGGTGGTGGTCGTCTATCGCGGCGGGATTCAGTTTCTCGGTCACGCCGAGCAGCGAAACCCTCATTTTAAGGGTGGCAGCCAGCCATGTGCCATATTCAATGGCTGGTAATGTGCCTTTATATCCGTTTGTTGCAATCAATAATTCAGGCTGCATAATTAATCTCACTTAACGAAAAAGGATTACGCCGAGAATCCCCGCACTGATTAAAACCAGGGGAGACGGCAGGTCAAACCACAAGGCAATTGCGCTTAATGCGGCGATGATTAATGTGCGCCTGCCGATTTTCTTTGTCTGGCCCACGCGGAAGAGTTCCCACGCTACAAAAATGATCAAGGCCGCCACTGCCGGACTCATGCCTGCTACAAATCCCTTAAGCCAGTCCTCCTGTTGAAATTGCTGCAGGACCGCGGAAACGATGAGCATCATCACAGTGGGCGGGAGGATCGCACCAAGGAGTGCAGTGAAGACGCCGGGTACTCCACCTGCCGCATAGCCGACGAACATGGCAAGTTTCAACGCTTCACTGCCGGGCAACACATTTGAAAAGCCAATCGCTTCCACAAATTGCTCCTCGGTCATGATCGTGCCAACCGCCTCCTTGTATAACAAACCAATCGAGGCGGGACCCGAAGGAGAAAGCAGATTCACTTTCAGAAACATCCACAATAATTTGAGCCAGATTAAAAATTTAGTTCGATTCATTGGGATAGGAAAATAATACCGATCAGGCCCGCCAAAATAATAACGATGCGCTCAGGGAGTTTGAGCCACATGGCTGTAAAACTGACAATGCCAAGCAGCCAGCCGAACCAGCCTGTGGCGCCGCTGCCTTTGTCAAAGATCTTCCATGCTGTGAAAACCATCAGCACGGAAATGGCGGGGGCGAGTCCTTCGACGAAATTGCTGACCCATGCTTCACGGCGCAGGCGGTGCAGGACCATGGTTACGCCGAGGATGATAATGGTGGGAGGTAAAATGGATGCAATCAATGCGACGAATCCCCCCGGAATACCGGCGGCGGTATAGCCAACATACATGGCAAGTTGCAGAGCGTCACTGCCTGGCAGGACGGATGAAAGTCCAACTGCTTGTACGAATTGACCCTCTGTAACCAGTTTCCCCACTGCTTCATGATAAAGCAAACCTACCGAGGTAGGTCCAGAGGTGCTGAGTAAATTGACCTTTAGGAATATCCAGAAGAGTTGAGAGAGAATGTCCACAACATTAAGTCTATCATGCTATCATTGCGCCTTCCATTATCAAAAGCCATTCCTTTGTAGCCAATCCCTCTCCTCCGCCATAGCCATGGAGTTTGCCGTCTTTACCGATAACGCGGTGGCAGGGAATGACGAGCGGCATGGGATTCGTGGCATTGGCACGCCCGACTGCACGGTAGGCCTTTGGATTTCCGACCTGCGCGGCGATCTCTGCATAGGCGCGTGTCTCACCATAGGGAATGTCAAAGACGGCTTTCAAGGTCTTCTGTTGAAAGGGACGTAAAGTTGACCAGTCAATTGCGAAGGTGAAGTGTCGGCGTTTTCCTATCAGGTATTCGCGGATTTCTTTTCCGTAGGTTTGGATCATCTTTTGATTTTGTTCCACGGGTTGTTTAAGACGCAGTAAATACGCGGCCAGCCTGGATTGAGAGTCTGCCCATTCAACAGCCAGCAGGCCAAAGTTTGAGGCAGCGAGGCGTAAATCTCCAAGAGCAGTGCGATTCAGTTCGCCAAGATAAATTTTTGAGGAGGAGAATGTCATTTTGTCATCCTTTATCAAAAAACCATTGCAAACTTGTTATTTGTCGGACAATCGTAGGGCAGCCGTAGGCTTCCAGTCAAGTAGTTTTGAGACAATCATGATAAATTTACTAGCGTAAGGTGATTTCTCTTCTCCTCCTTTCTAAGAGAACCACGGTCGGCGTCCGTGGTTCTCGTCGTTTAAGGGGACAAGGGCAGTATAATCGCCTCATCAAACTCTTGCGAGGGTAATATGCCTGTACAAATCACAATTATTGGTCTTGGACAAATCGGCGCATCACTTGGATTGGCGCTTGCGGCACATAAAGACAAGGTTACAACTGTCGGACACGATAAGGATTTTAGTATTGAGCGGCTTGCGCAAAAAAAAGGGGTAGTGGATAAAACGAATCACAGCCTTCCGGGTTCTGTGGAGGATGCGAACGTGGTGGTGCTTGCCCTGCCCGTTCATGAGGTGCGTGAAACTTTGGGTTATATTGCGCAGGAACTTAAAAAAGATACAGTAGTGGTGGATATGACCCCGGTCAAAGCCGAGGTTGCAAAATGGGCGCAGGAAATTCTGCCCGATGGAGTTCATTATATAGGACTCGTCCCCGCAATTGGGCCTGACCATTTACATGAGACAGAAACGGGTCTGGACTCAGCCAGAACTGATTTATTTACGAAAAGCACTTTCCTGCTTTCGGCTCCTCACGGCACGCCCGGCGAAGCAATTCAATTGATTTCAGGACTTGTCAGTTTAACGGGTGGCAGTATTTTGATCACCGATTTTGTTGAATCAGATGGTTTGATGGCTTCGGTTCATCTCCTGCCGCAGTTGGTCTCCGCCTCTTTGTTGAACGCGACGATGGATCAGCCCGGCTGGCAGGAAGCTCGCAAAGTGGCAGGCCGTGCATACTTCGCCGCCACTTCAACCCTGACAGATCAGGATGACGTCGAGGCTTTGCGGATACTAACTTTGCAGGATCGTGAGAATGTGATCCATCGATTGAATGCGATGATTAATGCCCTCGTTGATTTGCGTGATGACATTGAAGATGGGAATGAAGACGCCTTGCAGAATCGTTTAAAAGCCGCACAGGATGGACGTAAGAACTGGCTGAACGAACGCTTCACTGCAAACTGGATGGAAATGAAACGCGAGATCGTTGAAAAAACATCCATCAAGGAAAGATTGCTCGGTACGATGTTCAGTAAGGCAGATAAAAAAGATAAATGACCTGCTATTGTTACATGCTCGAATGTGCGGATGGAACCTACTATACCGGCTGGACAACCGATCCCGAACGCCGTGTGAAACAACACAATAAAGGTGCGGGCGCGCGTTACACAAAGACCCGTCGGCCCGTGAAACTGGTCTATCTCGAACCGCAGCCCGATAAGGTGGCAGCAATGAAAAGAGAGAGAGCCATCAAGACCCTCTCTCGAAAACAAAAAATGGAATTGCTGCGCATTTAATCCGTAAACAAAGGCAGATGTCCCAGCGAATAAATGTGCAGCCATTGCGCGCGATCACCTTCGGTCAGGATGGCCGCCTCGCCTGCCACGCTTGCGCCAGCTTTGTCCAGGATCATGCGCATGCCCTGCAGGGTGGAACCTGTGCTGATGACATCGTCCACGATCAATACTTTTTTACCTTTAATCGACTCACGGTCTTTTTCATCCAAGATCAAAACCTGCGGTTGACCGGTGGTGATGGAAAGCGTCTCCGCCCGAATGGCATCGCCCATATACGGCTTGTATAGCTTGCGGAGAACGATATAAGATTTTTTCGTTTCCACTGAAAGCGCATGCGCCAGGGGAATGGACTTGGCTTCTGCCGTGGCGAGTATGTCGTAATCAACATCCTTTAATTTTTTGGAAAGATCGCGCGCACAAGCCTGGACCAGTTCTGTATCTCCAAGAATGTTCAGGATGGCAATCCGTAAACCGGGCTTGATCTCAAAGAGGGGCAGTTCACGTTTGATGCCTGCGATCTCAATCGAATATGTTTCATGTTTGGACATAATACTTCTCCATTGAAAATTTGCATCGGTAGTTTATCACAAATTATAGTATGTCCTTGCCAGGAGGGTGTTCTTCCCGACGAAGCAATCTTAAGTAAAGTTGGAGATTGCTTCGTGCGAAGGACGAGAACGCCCTCGCAAGGATACTTCCTGTATAGAAAATTTGTGCTATACTCTGCCAATGCGCCCGATTCGATCCTCTGATATTGGAAATTACCTGTACTGTCGCCGCTCGTGGTGGTATCGCAAGAACGGGACTCCCTCCGAGAATCAAGTCGAACTTGCAGCCGGGACGGACCTCCACAAACAACATGGCCGCCAGGTCCTTGCCTCGGTTCTTACGCGGATCGTTGGCCTGGCCCTGCTGCTTGTGGCCATTATTCTGCTGGTGGCATATTGCACCGCACAACTTTAATCACATTGATTGTTCAAGATCCAACAAAAAGGCCAAACCATGTCTGATCTATTAAACCGTCTTGCTTATTTGCAAACCCGTCGTGATAGAACGCCCAATCTGGATCTGGCGCGCAGGCTTGTCGCGCAAAATGATAAAGAGGGTATTCGTGAAATTGCCGAAAATATGTGGAATGAAAATAAAAATATTCACTGGGATTGCATTCACGTCATGTATGAAATCGGCGCCATCGAACCAAAACTCATTGAGCGATATGCCGAGGATTTCATAAAATTATTAAAAAGCAGGCACAACAACATGGTATGGGGCGCAATGACTGCACTTGCAGAAATAGCCAAGGTCAATCCCGATTTTATTTTCAAACATCTGGAGGAGATCAAGAAGGCCAGGGAGGCAGGCTCGGTCATCACTATTGATAATTCCATTTCTGCGCTGGCACAGACCGCCGCCGCGAACGAGAATTACAACAGGGCCATCTTTCCTTATCTGCTCAAGCATTTATCTACCTGCCGTCCCAAGGAAGTGCCGCAACATGCAGAGAGAATATTACCTGCTGTGAATGAATCCAATAAAGATGAATTCATCAAAGCCTTAAGAAAAAGGAATAATGATCTTTCCGGCGCAGCGTTTACACGACTGGGCCGAATAATACGACTGGCGGAAAAACTATAACCCGATCGCTAAATAAAGGCCGCTGAAATGCTCTACCTTGCCCTCGCCCTGCTCGCCATTGCCGTTATCTTTTTCTGGCAATCGAATCGCCAGCAAAAAGCCGCAGGCCTGCCCGGTGGGCGCGTGATTTACACTGATACCCGAGGTTGGGGAAAAGTGGAGAAGCCGCTTTTTGACGCCGTGCTTGGTTTGACAGGCAAACCGGATTATCTGATCGAAAAGAATGGACAGATTATTCCCGTGGAGGTTAAGTCGGGGCGTGCACCGCAGGCCGCGTATGATTCGCATATCTTTCAACTGGCCTCGTATTGTCTGCTGGTCGAAAAAACATATGGCAACCGTCCGCCCTATGGGATCATCCATTACGAGAACCGCGATTTCGCCATTGATTACACGCGGGAATTGGAATCCGCTTTGATCGCATTACTGGCTGACATGCGCGAGGATGACTTGAAGGGAAGTGTTCCCCGTTCGCATGAGCAGGCGTCCCGTTGTAATCGATGCGGGTTTCAAAATGCCTGTGATCAAAGGCTGGCTGAGGGGCAATAGTCAAAACCGTTTTCAGTTTAGCTATGTCCCTATCCTCTACAAAAGGTATAATTTCAGCATGTCTGTGTCATTCATCCCCAAACGGCCCGTTGTCACGGCGTATCCAAAAATGCCCGAAGCCTTTGCGGAAGCGGAAGCCATATCTGCCTTCCTTAAAGAAAAAGGCATGGATGCACCCTATGGCTCCTTGTACAATGAGGACCTTCGCAAGCGCGTGAAAAAAGGCGAATTTGACATGCTCATTGCTGTCGGCGGCGATGGCAGTGTCTTGCGGGCCGGTCATTTATGTGCGCCATCGGATGTGCCGATTTTGGGGGTGAACCTTGGCAGGCTCGGGTTTCTCATTCAGGTCGACCGCAAGGAATGGCGCGAGTATTTTGTAAAATTACTAAATGGCGAAGCATGGATCGAGAATCGCATGATGCTGCGCGCCGAACATATTCGCGCAGGCGAGAGTATTGGGCACTCAAATGCTTTGAACGAAGTGGTGGTTGGGCGTGGACAAAACCTGCGCCCAGTTCGGTTGACGGCTTTTGTGGACACACGTCAACTGACCAGTTATGTGGCAGATGGGTTGATCGCATCCACCGCCACTGGTTCAACTGCTTATGCGCTCGCAGCAGGAGGGCCGATCCTGCCGCCGGAGTTGCGCAATATTTTGCTGGTACCCATTGCGCCGCATCTTTCCGTGGACCGCGCAGTTGTGTTATCTGAAGGCTCTTCCGTAAATATTGTTGTTAAAAGTGAAAATGCAGTTCTGAGCGTGGATGGTCAACTGCCATCGCCGTTGATGGAAGACGACCAGGTGAATGTCACTGCTGCCGATGTGACCGCGCAATTTGTCCGCTTTGGAGACCCGGGTTATTTCTATCGTAATATCACCGCCCATATGAACGAAAACTCTTTAGGACTTCCTGAATGACTGAATCGAATACTACGACCTACTGCTACGCTCATCCCACCCGCGAAACCAGCCTGCGTTGCAAGCGCTGTGAACGCCCGATGTGTGCATCCTGTGCGGTGCGGACGCCCACTGGTTATTTATGCAAGGATTGTGTCCGCTCACATCAGAAGGCTTTTGATACTGCCATGTGGTACGACTACCTGACGGGCGTGGGTGCAACCATTGTGCTTTCATTGATCACCAGTGTCCTGGTTGCATTTATCGGGTCTTTCATCGGATTTTTCATGTTCTTCATTGCGGCTGGCATTGGCGGCGGTGCAGGGACTTTGATCTCAAATATTACCTTGCGCGTCATTAATAAACGCCGCTCAAAACCGTTGTTCATGGCCTGTACAACAGGTATGGTTTTGGGCGCTTTGCCTGTCGTGATCGGACTGCTCTTGATGGGAAATATCTATGGCGTCATCGGGGTTGTCATATACCTCGTGATTGCGACCCCGCTGGTTTATACCCGTATCTCGGGGATCCAACTTTAACCCATGCTTACCGAACTCCACATCCAAAATTTTGCCATCATAGATAAACTGGATCTGCGTTTCAGCCCAAGCCTCATCATCCTCACAGGTGAGACGGGCGCGGGAAAATCCATCATCCTCGATGCGGTTGTGATGCTCATTGGCGGCAAGGCGGATACAACCTTTATCCGCACGGATTCGGATGCCGCATTTGTGGAGGGGGTGTTCCAGCTCAAAGGCCCGGAAAAAGAGGCGGTGCACGAAATCCTCAAACGTGAAGAGTTGATGGATGATCCCAATTATGTGGTGCTCATGCGCGAAGTCCGCAAGGAGGGGCGCAGTGTGGCGCGCGTGAACGGCCGCACGGTGAATGTCGGATTGTTGAAGGAACTGGGTGCGCTCTTGATTGACATCCATGGGCAGGCGGAACATTTGTCTTTGCTTGATTCTCGCGCACACCTCGGCCTGCTTGACCGCTATGCGGAGGTTGCGATACCGCTAAAGGAGTACCGCCAGACCTATCAAGCCTTGTTGAATTTGCGCCGTGAGTTGAACAATCTGCAAAAAGCGCAAGCGGATGCAGAGCGCCGCACGGAAACCCTCACCTATCAGGCCGAGGAAATCGAAGCCGCAAATTTAAAGGCCGGCGAAGATGAAGAACTTCGCAAAGAACGCGACAGACTTGCGAATGCAGAATCGCTGGCACAGAATGCGCAGGAAGCATTGGCAGTCTTGGATGAAGGCTCGCCCGAAACACCTGCGGCTACAGATTTGGTCGGTCAAGCTGCGCAGGCCCTGGCGGCGCTGGCAAAAATCGATGAAGGCCAGGCCGAGCTGGCCAATCAGGCAGAGGTTATGTTGGATACGCTGTCTGATATCATCCACGGCTTGCGCGATTACCTGGAAGAGATCGAATTCAATCCAAAAAGATTGGAAGATGTTGAAGAGCGTCTGGACCTGGTGCACTCGCTCACACGAAAATATGGCGGCAATATCCCTGCGGTCGTTGCATACGGCGCGGAGGCCCGCAAACAATTGGAAACCATCACTGGCGCGGCGGATCGGATCGCTGAGTTGGAAATGCAGGAAGCAAAACTTCTTGAAAAGCTTGGCAGGCAGGGCGTTGCCCTGTCGGAAAAACGCAAGTCTGCCGCCGTTGAAATGGGCAAGGGTATCGAGACTGAACTTGATGATCTAAAAATGGCTTCCGCGCAATTCGGTGTGGATTTCCAAACCAGGACTGACCCCAACGGTGCGCCTCTTGCGGATGGAACCCGCATCGCCTTTGACCAAAACGGATTCGACCGCGTGGAGTTTCTCGTCGCCCCGAATCCCGGCGAAGGACTTAAGCCGCTGGCCAAGATCGCATCCGGCGGCGAAACCTCGCGTTTGATGCTCGGCTTAAAGAATGTGATGGCCGGCGCAGACGAAGTGCCCGCGTTGATCTTCGATGAAATTGATCAGGGTATCGGCGGCCGCGTGGGCATGGTTATCGGCCAGAAGTTATGGAATCTCTCGCGCACACATCAGGTTTTTTGTGTAACGCATCTTCCCCAGCTGGCCGTCTTTGGCGACCAGCATTATCAAGTGCAAAAACTTGTGGACAAGGGTCGAACGCTGACTCGCGTGGAACTGCTTGAAGGTGAACCGCGTCTGTTGGAGCTTTCGCAGATGCTCGGCGAGGTGGGCGAAGGCACACTCCGCTCTGCGCACGAGTTATTGCAGACCGCCAGGCAAATGGTGAAAAGTCCGAAAAAATAGGGGAAAAAAAGGCGGACGCTTGAAAGCGTCCGCCTTTTTTGTTGGTTTTGGATGTGAACTTAAATGATGACCGCCAGGGTGAGGGGGGCACCCTAGCGGTCATCACTATCAATAATACTACAAGGAATAATTTCGTGCAAGGTGTTTCAGGTTAGAAATTCATTAAAATATGTAAGTGTAAATTCAGTGCCCTGAGTAGGAATCGGACCTACATCTAAGCCTTAGGAGTGCCTTGTTCTGTCCATTGAACTATCAGGGCGATGATCAGGATTATACACAAAAGGATAAAATATATCCATGTATTATCCAATCATTCATTCGAACATTTGGAATGACGGCCGCTACATCGGCCTGCATTTCCTGCAAGGTTTGTGTGAATGAATCGAAGACTTCCGGTTTTCTCTTTTTTTGATTGCCACCACTGCGTTCTGCCCTGCCGCCTGTTCGGCCTCGTTGTCTTGTGTGGAGACCGCGTTCTCCCAAACCAAACAAAAGCGGAAATATATGAGCTGGTCTGTAAAGCCTGTCACGGCAATAAGGGATAGGGTCTTAGTGACGACTAGCGTGCCCAGCGGAATCCTGTTTTATGGACTGGCAGGTCTGTAAACGCGTATCACCGTCAAATGCTCGGCGAATCTGACGGTAGCACTGGCGCAATTGTTTTTATGATCCGAAATGGGAACGAACTTAAGCGAAGATTTGTTGTGCAAGATTGTCTCATTGCGGGGAAGCCGTTACCGTCAATTAGTATTCTGTCTCACGGGTGAGCACCAGCAAAGTTAGATATGTTGCACGACCAATATCATACAACTTGGCTGGATCGATGATGGCAACTGTATCTTGGGGGGTATGTGCCAGGGAATCAGAGCCATCCCAGGAAATGGACAAGGTCATAGCATCGCGTCCACCGAACGCTGTTGGAAGGGGCATACCATAATGTGGATTTCGTCCACGCGTAGTGGTCGGCAGGCCATAGCGCGAGGCATCTTCCTGGAAGAGCTTAACTAGGCGATAACTACTGTCATTGCCCAGATTGATCGCGTCACCCGTCCCATAACCAACGCCGGAAAGTTCAATAACACTCTCAACGGTCAACTCGTTCGCACCGGGACGAGCGTTCAACACATTCACTATGCTCAATCCCTCCTGGCGTTCCCCGCCCGACCAAGCTACAAATAGGACGGTCTTATCGGGTTGATAGACGCTTTCCTTCAAAAGACGCGCCAACTCCAGCATCATGGCAACGCCGCTGGAATTGTCATTCGCGCCAGGATAGACCGTCCCGGTCAGATCGGTGCCCAAGCCATCGAAATAAGCGCTGACAATGATAACCTGGTTCTCGGTGCCCATGAAATGTCCCTGCCCAGGGATAACGCCCACGACGTTGATATACTCTTCATTGAGGTAGTTATCTGACCGGCGCGGCAACAGCGACATACTGACTTGCGTCCCTTCCGTTGTCAATTGCATTTGACCCGGTTTCAAGGTTTCCCGGGCAGCATCCAATTCTGCCAGGCTGCTACCAGCCGTTTTCAGCAAGGTATCGGCTACTTGAGGGGAAATAACCAAATAGGGATTAACTGTGCGATTTTGAGATCCCGGCGGCCCGAACGTCAAGATATTGTACGGATACACATCCCGGTGTTCCAACGAGAAAGTGTCGTTCGCAACCACCAGAATACCCTTCAAAGGTTTCGGGTTGACCTTCTCAATATCTTCTGCTCGTACGATCACGATGTGATCCATCGCCTCGCTATTGCTCAAGCCAAACTCATCGCTCAAGGATGGGTCCAAGGTTGGACCATAGGCAGCCCCCATAATAGGAGCTTGCCCATCTCCATACATTCCAGCAGAGCGAGCGATCTCGGTAAAGTCTTTTTTGTAGGTCAATTCCTTGATTGGCTGCCCGGATCCATCTAGAATGGTCAGTGTAGGAGTTTCAAAGAGATGGATACGTGGTTGCACTAAATGTTGTAGATAGGTATTTTTTTCACCCGCTGGGAAAATACCAATTTCAGACATGCGAGAGGCAATATAAGTAGCCGCCATCTCTGCACCGGGCGTGCCTGTTTCGCGCCCCTGCATCTCAGGAGATGATAGATTCTCGATATCCTGCATAACGCGCTTCTCGTCGAATTTCAAACCTTCCGGACGATAAACACTCAACGGTACTGACGATTGCAGAACCAAAGCAAAGACTACTGCGAAGGTAGCGGTCACAACCAGAGTATAGCGATTGAACAAGTTGCTTAAATTGGCGTAGGTGTCGTCCAGAAAACGACGCAGCCCTTCCCCAAACAAGTTGAAGGTCATGATCGAGAGGAACACTGCCAAGCCAGGATACAGAGCCATCCACGGGTAGCTGCGCCAATACTGGCGCACGTTTGCGATCAAAGCCGCCCACTCTGGTACATCTGAAAAGAATGAGATTGTCGGTACCATACGCCCGGCTTCGCCGATCATCACTCGAAAACCACCGCCCATAAAGATGTTCAGGTAACCCAATTCAGCCAATAGCATCAAGACTCCGCCCATTTCCAGAGCAGATAACACAATCAGTGAATTAACCAGATTCGGGAGGATATGGCGAATAATAATTTGATCGGTGCGCAAACCGACCGAGCGGGCTGATTCGATAAATAGCTGCGGTTTTAAGGTAATGACCTGCCCGCGTACGAATTGCGCTACTTCGCCCCAGCCCACCACGGATATTCCAACGACGAACACCCACATGCCTTGTTGGATGCCCATAGCCTGGATCAAGATCATGGCAAACAGTGTGAGCGGGAAAGCCGCCCAAACTCCCACTGCACCGGTCACCAGCCTATCAAACCAGCCGCCACGCTGCCAACCTGCCAGGATTCCCAAGGTTGCGCCCAACAGTAAACGTGCCAACATGCCAAAGAATGCTAAACTTAGGGTCCGTTTGCCGCCAGCCAGAACAAGCGCCTGAATATCGCGCCCGATATGGTCTGTGCCCCAGGGAAATACCGAAGAAGGCTGATAAGGCGGCGCGCCGATCTTCCCGTTAATGGACATAACCCCATGGATCTGATAAGGACTGGCAGAAGTCAGATTCTCACCAAAAAGGATCGATCCTAACAGGACGACCAGCATCACTGAGCTAAGAATAAAAGCGGGATTGCCAAAATAATTTCGCAAGAACCAGCGACCTTTTTTCACGATAGGCAGATCTTTCTCCACCGGTAGCAGTTTTAAACCCGCTGGAAGCGGTGGCAGGCCGGGGGGCCGGCGGGTGAAGCGCTGACGCAGTTCCCGTCCCCAGGCGGAGAGCGTGTTGCCTACTTCCTGAATCCCACCGAGGAAGGTACCCTGGTCTTCCTTCTCCTCAGTATCCCCACTGCCACGCAAGCGGGGGTCAATCAACGGGAAGGAAAACTCGATCACCAGGTTGACGAACAAGAAGAAAAGACCCAACGACAAAATCAGATCGGTGACAAGCGCAGCATTCCCCTGCTGGATGGCATCCAGCAACCTAAAACCAACGCCTGGCCACTCAAAGAAGACTTCCACGACAGGCAAACTAGCCAGTGAATAACGCAGCGAGGAACCCAGTGTGGTCAGGGTGGGGATCAGGATGTTCGGTATGGCATGCACATTGCGTACCATGCGCCAG
>CAZEGE010000050.1:13551-22392 GCA_964511765.1 uncultured Anaerolinea sp. | reverse complement strand
ATGACACGTACACAAGCATCTAAAAGTTATGAAATGAAAGGGGATCAGCCATGCCTACCCTAAACCGCGTTCAACTGATCGGACGTTTGGGTAAGGACCCCGAAGGCAAGTTCACCCCAACCGGTAAAAAAGTGGCTCATTTCAGCATCGCCGTCAGCAATCGCTGGAAGGACAAGAGCGGCGAGACGAAAGAATCCACTGAATGGGTCAACATCGAAGCCTGGGGACGCCTCGGCGAAGTTTGCCAGGAATATCTGAAGAAAGGCAGTCTCATTTTCCTCGAAGGACGTTTGAAGACTGACAAGTATGAAGATAAGGGTGAGACCAAATACTTCACGAAGATCGTGGCGCAATCCCTGGAATTCCTAGATAAGAAACCTGCCGAAGAACCGATGCAGGCCGTGGAAGAAGACCCCGGCGATTACGAAGCGTAAGTTTAGTAAAAAGTAAAAAGACCGCGAGGCGTATATTGAGCTTCGCGGTCTTTTTTTGTGTAAAGTAATTGATGAGACCTTCGGTCAATTTTCGGCGGGGTCAAAGACCCCAGCCGAACAAGGTCGCAATTTAGGTTATTTAGTAAGAAAGACATAAGCGAATCAAGGAAGTTCCTTGACATCGGTTATGTAACTGTATATACTGATATGGCGTTTAGCATATTTATTCTAGATGTCAAGCTCGGAGAGAATGGGACTTGAATTCATAAAAATTAGTCTTGTTCAAACATTTTCGTGTATCAGGTGAGCTTAATAAGCCACTTTGTCAATTCACTAAAAGAAGCCAAGTAAAAGCAGGGAAGCCTGATAGCTTTTGGGCACTATTGGCCTTGGTAAAGACTGGTCACAAAAGAAAAATAATATATCAAAAAGGAAGAAGGCCGAAAATGGGTAGAGAAATATATCGCCTATATTCACGACCATCATTTGCAGAAGGAATAGCTAGATTGTTTGATTTTAAGGGAATATTAAATAAATATAGATACTCTCATACAGAAGAAGAGGCTGATTTTCGATCTATTGAATCGGACTGGCAATTTGTTGGGGAAGACCTTAGATTTGCAATTCATAAATTTGATGAAGAAAATCCTATTATTAAGGCTGTGAATGACCAAAGGTAGTGAGATTATTCCTCATAAAAAAGAGGATAAAAATAAAGAAGATGACCCAGTCGTAATTCCGAGAGAAGTAGCGAACGGAAACGATGAAAAAGGTGTGATTTCAAGGACTGTTTCTTATGCAGAGTCCTTTTCAGGGCCTCTCCCACATCCAAAGATATTTGCTCAATATAAGTCGGTAATGTCAGATGCTCCAAAGCGGATTTTTAGGATGGCTGAGTTGCAACAAGAGCATCGTTTTGGACTAGAAAATATGGTCATAAAAAGTGATATTAACAGAGCTAATATGGGGTTATGGTTAGGGTTTATATTGTTCTTAAGCTTTGGTATAGGTGCGATGGTCTTATTGGCGATAGGAAAAGATATTCAAGGATATTCATTATTAGCCACAAGTATTTTGGGAGGGGCTATAAATTTTATACGTGTTGGTAGAGAAAGAACGAAAGAAACACAAAATGAAGTTAAAAAGAAGCCAAAAAAGAAATCAACAACAGCAGTAAAGGCAACTGAAAAACGGAAGAAAAAATCTAGCTAGTTAGCTAGATTTTTTGATTGCATCTTTTATTTCTCCAATTCTATTTTTTTCTAATAGCTTTGCGTTTTGCAGGCTTAGCTTTCACCGATTTCTTCACAACAGCCTTTTTACCCTTCGAGAGCCTCAGGGCAGCGCCTTTTACTTTTCCCTTCGCCTTAACCTTCACTCCCACCGGCAATTTCTCCAACTCGCCCACCAGTTTTTCCAGCACATCGAAACCGCCCTGCCAGAATTTCGGGTCGCGGATATTGATGCCCGCTTCGCTTAAAATCTTCTCCGGCGCTTCAGATCCGCCCGCCGAAAGGAGCTTGAGATACTTCGGCTTGAAGGATTCACCCTGCGCCTTGAATTGCTGATACAGGGCCAGCACCAGCAATTGACCAAAGGCATAGGCATATACATAAAATGGCGTGTGATAAATGTGGGGAATACCGACCCATTCCCATTTGAAGTCATCGCTCAAATCGAGAGAGTCGCCGAACTGCTCTTTCAGGTTTTCGAGATACGCGGCGGAGAGTTCGTCCGCAGAGGCGTTCTTCTGCACCATTTCATGGGCCTGTTTCTCGAACAAGGCAAAATAGGACTGGCGCATGATGGTCGCGTAGGAATCATCCATTTGTTTGAAGAGGATATCGCGCCGTACTGATTCGTCCGTCTCTTCGGAGAGCAATTTTTCGATCAACACCATTTCTGCAAAGGTGGAGGCTGTCTCAGCCAGCGGCAGGGATGATTGAAATGTAAATACTCCGTGGTGACCGGCCAGCATGGAGTGAATGGCATGTCCCAACTCGTGGGCGAGGGTCGCCACTTCACGTCCTGAGCCCTGGTAATTCACCATCACCCACGGTGTCATCTCGGGCAAAACAGACCAGCAGAACGCCCCGCCGCGTTTGCCTTTGCGGATCTGGCTGTCAATGCGGCTCTCGTCAAAGACGCGTTTGGCCAACTCCGCCACTTTTGGCTCGAAGGCGGAGAATGCATCCAAAACCATGTTGACGGCTTCATCAAATCCGTAGGTCTTCTTCGAACGGGCCACAGGCGCGTAAATGTCATAGCGGCGTAACTTCTTGAGGCCGACGTACCTGGCTTTCATCCTGAAATAACGCTGGAAGATATTTACATTCCTGCGCGCCACACTCAACAAGGCTTCCACGGCTTCATCGGGAATATCATTGCTCAGATTGCGCGGTGCGATCGAATTTTTGAACTTGCGTAAATTGACGTTCTCGTTATGCCAGTCGCGCAGGCGGGTCTGGTACATCTGGCCAAGGATCGGACCGTCATTGGCATATACCTTGAATTGCGCCTGGTAACTCTCGGCGCGAACTTTCGGGTCTGTGCTGTAGCGGTATGAGAACAATTCTGCGGCGGTCATCTCTTTCTCTTTGCCGTTCACCTTCGTTTTGAAAGTGTAGCGGTTCGTGATCGAGTCGTACAAATTAACCAGCGCATTCGGCCCCGTCACATTCTTGAGGTTGACGATCTTCTCTTCCGCTTCGCTTAGGGTGTGCGGCTTATACAAACGCAGGGCTTCAAGATAGTAACGAAAATCACCCGAAGCCTCCATCAAGCGTTTGGCATTCTCTTCGTCCAATTCCTTCCACCACAAGCTGAAGAAAAGCGTACGATTTTCCACTTCTGCCAAAAATTGCAATACGCGTGATTGCAGGGATTGCGCCGCCTGATCCTGCGTATCCGCCGTGAAAGACAAACCCGCGAACGAATATAGCTTGTTCGCCACACGCGCGGTCTCTTCGCTGGCATGCAGCACAGCCACAAATTGATCAGCCGGCATGTCAAGGCTGAGCTTGTCGCGCACGCCTTCGAAGGAAGTCACCTGTTCTTCGATCATGTCGAATGCGCTTTGCAGTTCCGCGCTTTCATAACCGGGATAGAGGGGAGCCAGACTCCATTTTGAAAGTTTATATGCCACGATGTCTCCTTGTGATTTCCGTCATTGCGAGTCTTCGAGAAGCAATCCCGCTTGTCGTGGTGGAGATTGCTTCGTCGGGAAGAGCACCCTCCTCGCAATGACAATGTGCTACAAACTGGAACGGACGTGCATGATGTCGCCGTCCTTAACAGGATATTCCTTGCCTTCGAGTCTAAATTTGCCTTTGGCCTTCGCCTCATTCATGGACCCCAGGCTGATCAAGTCTTCGTAGGCCACCACCTCCGCCCGCACAAATCCGCGCGCCAGATCGGTGTGGATCTCCCCGGCCGATTCCTGAGCGGTTGCGCCGCGGTGTGTTTCCCATGCCCGCACTTCATCTTCACCCACGGTAAAGAAAGTTTGCACCTGCAGCAGGTCATAAGACAGGTTGATCATGCGGTTTAAGCTGAGTTCTTTAATCCCATATTCTTCCATAAAAACGGATGCATCCTGCGGCGAGAGTTGAGCGATTTCCATTTCAAGCTTGCCCATCAACGCAACGGAGGGATGGTCAAGTTTTGCATCGGGCGCCTGCTGTCCTTCGCCGAGATTAAACACGGTCAGGATGGGTTTGCGGGTCAGCATGCCAAAACTGGAAAGTTCCTTCTGTTCTTCATGGTTGAATTCGACATCACGCAAAGGCTTGTTGTCTGAGAGAGTCTGGTGTAATTTCTCGAATAATTCCGTCTGACGCGCATTTAAGGTTTTATCTGTGCCGCCTTTTTTGCGTTCATCGGTCAGGCGTTCCAATTTTCGTTCCACGGCGATCAAATCGTTCAGCAAAAGCTCGGTCAGCATGGTATCCACATCGCGGAGCGGATTTACGCTTCCGCTGGGATGCATGACACTGTCGTTCTCGAAACAGCGCACCACCAGGATCAACCCGTCCATCTGGTTCAGTTGATTCAACAGCTGCCCGGAAAGGCCGCTTTTGGCCGAACCAGTTTCCAGCCCGGCAATATCCGCGTAGGTCACCTTGGCGTAGATCGTTTTCTTCGGGTTGAACATGCTGGAGAGCGTGTCCACGCGCGGGTCGGGGACATCCACCACTGCCTGATGAACCTCGATGCGCCCAGCAGAGGCGGTGGTGGGCGCGTTGCCGCGTGTGAGCGCGTTGAAAATGGTGGTTTTTCCTGATTGGGGTAATCCAATAATTCCTAGTTTCATCTTGACCTTGTTGTTGGGAGTGGTATACTTGCGTTCGCAAACGGGCCGAAGTGGCGGAATAGGCAGACGCGCACGACTCAAAATCGTGTTCCCTACGGGAATGAGGGTTCGATTCCCTCCTTCGGCACAACGCATAAAGTACTCGAAAGCGGTATTATACCCTACGGGTACTTGATCTTTTTAAATATATCCTCCAGTTTCTGGAGGATATATGGGTTTCAGACCCCCAGTAGGTTGACATTTGATATACTAAGAATTAGATAATTACCAACGCAACGTATGACGCGAAAAAACGTAAATCTTCCTGAGACGAGTCATCCACTGTGTTTTGCGGAGATTTAATAACATGAGACTTTACCTGCTTTTTGCCATTATTGATATCATGATTCTGCTGGCATATCCGGTTGTGTTTATTTTTCATCATATCCGCAGGATGATGGGTGTAAAATAAGAGTTGTCTTGCTTGCAGCCTGAGCGAAAAAAATTCGGGAGGCTCATTATGCCCTCATTGAAAGATGTCCTGGCGGTAATCCTCGGTGGAGGGCGCGGGGCGCGCCTGTATCCGCTGACAAAAATGCGTTCCAAGCCAGCCGTGCCGATCGCGGGCAAATACCGCCTCATCGATATTCCCATCAGTAATTGTATTAATTCAGAGATT
This sequence comes from uncultured Anaerolinea sp., assembly GCA_964511765.1. Lineage (GTDB taxonomy): Bacteria > Chloroflexota > Anaerolineae > Anaerolineales > Villigracilaceae > Villigracilis. Next base: position 16,988 of record CAZEGE010000050.1, on the reverse strand, counting down.
TTCCGCATCGCGGTCCTGACACAGTTCAATTCCGTGTCATTGCACCGCCACATCACCCGCACCTATAATTTTGACGCCTTCCATCAGGGCTGGGTTCAGATCTGGGCGGCAGAGCAAACCCTCGAAAGCGCAGACTGGTATCAGGGCACAGCCGACGCGGTCCGCAAGCAATTGCTTGAGATCCAATCTACCGGGGCGAAGTATGTTTTGATTCTGGCGGGCGATCACCTCTATCGCATGGATTACAAGGCGATGGCTGAGTATCACTGGGACAACCATGCGGATATCACAGTAGCAGTCCAGCCTGTTTCAAAGGAAGAGGTGACGCGCTTTGGCATTATCAAACGCGAGTCAAACGGCCGTATTTCCGACTTTGTGGAAAAACCCAAGGACCCGCAAGTCCAAAAGAAATATGTCAGCCGCGACGACCAGCAGAGACCATTCCTTGGCTCGATGGGGATTTACATGTTCAACACAAAAGTGCTGATGGATTTATTGACGGACTTTCCCGACCACGATGATTTTGGCAGTGACATTATCCCGCGGGCAATCACTTCTCATGCGGTCTTTGGTTTTGATTTCGATGATTACTGGCAGGATATTGGGACAATCCGCTCATTTTATGAGACCAACCTCATGCTTACGACCCCCGATTCACCGTTCAATTTTCACGATGCCATGCTTCCGATTTACACCGATACACGCTTCCTGCCCGGTTCCATCGTGGAAGACAGCAACCTGCAAAATGTTTTGATCGCAGAGGGGTGCCGCATTCTCAAATCCGAGATCACTCATTCCATCATCGGCATTCGCAGCCAAATCGCCAAAGGTTGTGTGATCAAGGACAGTATTGTGATGGGCTCGGATTATTACGAAAACGAACGCGAAGCTCTGCCCATCGGTATTGGCGCGAACTGTTACATCGAGGGCGCGATCCTCGACAAGAATGCGCGCATTGGAAGCAATGTGACCATCCACCCCTTCCCGCGTAATACGGATCTTGATAATGAGAAGTGGTATGTGAGGGATGGCGTTGTCGTTATTCCCAAAAATACGGAGATATTATCCGATACGACCATTGCGCCCTGAGGTTTTTTTACAGAACTGTAATTTTTGTCAACGCGGGTTGAGAGAGTCGACATTAAAATTATGCTATACTCGCATTAATGATGAAGTCACCGCGTGAATTTTGGCCGCGCTGGGTTGAGTCCTTGCGCCGATATCAACTTCACAATCTGGTCGCCTCGTTCCTTGAAGCAGGAAGCCCTCTTGCTTTGCTTGGAGCGCAGGCGATTTATTTTGGCGGTGGATTCTTAAAGAGCGATCAACTGACCGCCCTGGCTGAAACACTCGAAGAGGAAACAGAAACGCGTGCTTTTGCATCCTTCCTGATCCAGGAGGATGCAAGTCGATGATCTCACTGGTAATCCTTATCTCAAGCGCCGTCCTTCTGCTTATAGCGACCATATGGAAACGAAAATCTCCTGCATGGCTGCGAGAGATTCCTGCGTTTACGCGTTTGCACCGCGCGCTGGGGTTAAGCGTGGAAGACGGCACGCGCCTGCACGTTTCACTTGGGAATGGGAACCCATTGGATGCACGCGGGGGTTCCGCGTTTGCAGGGCTGGCGATGCTGCGTATTATTGCAGAGCGCACATCCCTCGGTGATAAACCCGTGATTGCATCCACGGGCGAAGCGGTGCTTGGTTTATTGACGCAGGATACACTGCAAGCCGGTTATCATATTGCAGGCGTGGACGAGTTGTACGTCCCGACCATGGGCCGTGTAACAGGATTGACTCCGTTTGGCTATGCCGCCGGTGCCATGCACATTTCTCAAAACGAAGACGTCTCCGCCAATATCATGCTTGGGCGTTTTAGCTCCGAAGTCGCCCTGCTTGCTGAAGCCTCAGACCGTGACAATGTAACCATGATCGGTGCCAGCGACAACCTTACCGGGCAGGCAGTCCTCTTTGCAAATACACAGGATGCATTAATTGGCGAAGAACTATTTGCCGCAGGAGCATATCTACATGCAGAGGCTGCACACACAGCCAGCCTGACTGTGCAGGATATTTTGCGCTGGCTGGTGATCGCTGCTTTACTTGGCGGCGCATTTGCAAAATTTGTGGGTATCATCTAATGCGAGTATTTACCGCAGTCATCGCCATTGCAGCAGGTGTCTTGGTATTAGGCGGTTATTTCTTCCCTGCACTGGCGGATGTTCAAACTCTCCTATTGAACTGGGCAATCATCCTTGCGGGCTTCGCCGCGCTGGTCGGGATATTCAATTTGATCGCGGTTCATATGGGTAAAATCCGAGGCCATGAAAAAGGAAGCACCTACAGCGCGCTTCTTATCATCGGGTTGGTTGCCACGTTTTTCTTCGGCATGATCCTGCGCCCGCAGCATGCCATGATGAAGATCGTAATGAACGGCATCATCATCCCGACAGAAGCCGCATTGATGGGCATCCTGACCGTGTCCCTGGTTTATGCGGCAATCCGCCTGCTTCGCCGCCGCGCAGATATGATGGGCATCATCTTTTTAGTTACAGCCGCCCTGCTGATGCTCGGTTCAGCCACATTACCATTTGGAAACATCCCGCTGATCGGCACTTTGCTTCACCCCTGGATAACTCAAATCCTGGCGCTTGGCGGCGCACGCGGCATCTTGATCGGCGTTGCACTTGGCACCCTCACGACAGGCTTGCGCATTTTGTTCGGCGCGGACCGTCCGTATGGAGGTAATTAATGTCGGATATGATTAAATGTCCGGCCTGCGGAGAGAGCAACCTGTCGGATCAGGATGTCTGCCAATATTGCCAGACTCGTCTCCCGGATGTGACCATCAAACCCGGACAAATCCCGACCAGGAAAAACACCGCTGAACTCGAACCCATCCTGCCGCAATGGCTAAGGGATGCGCGTGATTCAGCGCGGGAGGATGACCAGCAAGGGGCGCAGCAAAAATTGGATCAACCAGAGTCGCCGCAATCACAGGCTGCCTCTGCGACGAATGATTTGCTGGCAGGTCTGCAAGCTCAAGCGGGGAACAACGATGAAGGTGACATGCCAGACTGGCTTGCCAGTATCATGGATGGCCCTTCAAAAACCACAAATCCTCAAACTGAATCTTCTGATACTGATGAGATGGGACTGGCCGGTAAGGTTGATTTTGAAGATGATGTGGTCGCCGAATTATCTTCTGATGAAGAGATCCCCTCCTGGCTGGCTGAGTTAAAACCAGCCGAACCGCAACCTGACGAAAACGATGGGGCAAATGATTGGCTCCATGATCTGGAGAGACCTGAACAGGCGCGGCAATCTGAACTACCAGAATCATTTGAAAGTTCATTTACAGACTCATCCGCCAGTGACACGCCGGATTGGCTGCGCCAGATGGCGGCGGAGGAGAATGTGAAAAACGAGGGTGCG
>CAZEGE010000050.1:0-13451 GCA_964511765.1 uncultured Anaerolinea sp. | reverse complement strand
GCCGGATTGGCTGCGCCAGATGGCGGCGGAGGAGAATGTGAAAAACGAGGGTGCGCCTGCAGACATTTCTGCAGATGTATTTGCCGATGCCCCCGAACTTTCAATCGATACGCCGGATTGGCTGCAAGCCATGAGAGACCAGGAAGAAGCGGCCAAAAGCGCTGACTCGGAAGGTTCTTCAGGATCAAGCTTCGGTAAGTCTGATGCGGATGAAAATCCAGCCAATGGAGATTTAACGGATTGGATGGACAGTCTTCCGAAAGACGAAGAAACCAAGCAAGGGGCTGCACCTGTCTGGTTGTCCAATGACGAACCCCTTCCACTTTCTTCCACAGCAGAACCAGGGGATAACCCGGATTGGCTCAATTCATTCCAGGCAGTACCTGCATTTCAACCTGAAAGGCCGTTTGCACCGGCGGACTCACCGCCTCATGCGGAGTCTGAAGATTCTCAATTAAGCGATAACCTGGATGCGCTCTTTACGGATATGCCAGACTGGCTTTCGGATGCATCGGAAACTCCGCCTTCATCCAATCTCATGCCGAACGCCGATATGGATGAGATTGCGCCCGGCGACCTGCCTGACTGGGTCCAGGCCATGCGTCCGGCGGATTCCGGCGATTCGCAATCGTCTCCCGCCAGCTTGTCTCCCAGCGATCAAACTTTGGAAACTCACGGCGTATTGGCGTGGTTGCAAGGAGTACTTCCAGCAGCGCCGGGCTTTGCGCCAACCAGCAAACCCAAAGCGTATTCAATTAAACTACAGGCCAGTGATGAGCAGCAATCTCACGCGGCTTTGTTGGAGCGGATCCTCGCGGCAGAAACCGCGCCTGTTCCAATTGTTTCATTTTCTGTGTTGAAAACTTCACGCGCTCTGCGCTGGTTCCTTGCCTTTATTTTTTTATTGATCATAGGAATCCCGTTATTCATGCGTACTCAAATATTTTCATTGCCTGAAGGCGTTCCGCTTAGCGTCAACGGCGCCATGCAGGTCGCTCAATCCATTCCTGAAGGCGCACCTGTGCTGGTGGCATTTGATTATGAGCCAGCCCGCGTTGGGGAGATGGAAGCCGCCGCCGCGCCCCTGTTTGACCAGCTGATGCTTTTACGACATTCATATTTGATATTTATTTCCACCAATGAAACGGGTGCAATTCTCGCTGAACGCTTTATTTCCGGGCCTTTGGCTGTACACAATTACCAATACGGAATCCAATATTTGAATCTGGGCTATCTGCCCGGCGGACAAATGGGCATCCGCGCCTTTGCCCAGAACCCGCGTGTCACCACCCCATCGGATATGTCCCTTTCCTCCGCATGGGACTCTGCTCCATTGGAAGGGATCGTTTCCCTCTCTCAATTAGCGGCCTTGATCGTTGTCACTGATGATGCCGACGCCGCTCGCACATGGATCGAGCAGACAGAATCTGTGCGCGGTGGTATTCCACTGGTGGTTATTTCCAGTGCGCAAGCCGCGCCGATGATCCAGCCGTATTTTGAATCACGGCAGATCAGCGGCCTGATATCCGGTCTATATGGCGGCGCGCTGTTTGAACAATACAACGCTGGACGCCCTGGCACTGCACGCTCCTATTGGGATGCCTATAGTCTCGGCATGCTGCTTGCCATGGCCCTGGTGTTTGGCGGTGGCTTGTGGAATTTAATCCTTGGTCTGCGGGATCGTATTGCGATAAGGGAGGCACAATAATATGGTGTTCTCTCCTGACCATATCGCCGGGGTCATAAGCTTTTTATTCACCATTCTCGTCCTTAGTTATTTGATCGGGGATAATCCGCTCTTTAGGATTGCAGTATATATCTTCGTGGGCGTTTCCTCTGGATATGTCGCCGCAGTTGCATGGTGGCAGGTGATTGTGCCTCGTCTTATTGATCCGCTGGCGTATGGCTCCGTTTCTGAAAAAGCCATTACAGCCATCCCATTGCTTGGCGCGGTCATGATCTTGATGAAAATCTCGCCGCGCCTGACGGGATTGGCGCGAATCGCAATGGCTTTTTTGGTGGGGGTAGGTGCGGCTGTGATCATCGCCGGCGCATTGAGCGGGACTCTCGTCCCGCAGATTTCAGCGACCATCAACGCCTTTGATATGAACGCCGCAAATGCGCGGAACATCAGCATGGTTGAGGTGATTTTTAATGGCGCTTTCATTCTCGCAGGCACAATTTTTACACTTATTTATTTCCACTTTGGCGCCCGCCCAAAAGCGGATGGTTCCATTCGCCGCCTGGGGTTGATCGAAATCTCTGCCTGGATCGGGCGCATCTTCATCGGCATTACACTTGGCACAATCTTTGCAGGCGTGTACGCCGCCGCGTTGACTGCGCTGATCGAACGTATTTCATCGCTCATTAATTTCCTTGGGAATTTTTAGTCATCATGCCCTCCTCATTGGTTGACGGTAACTCTCTGCTTGCAATAGACGTCGGCGCGGCCAACACGCGTGCGGTCTTGTTCGATGTCATCGAAGGCGAATATCGCTTCGTGGCTTCCGGTTCTGCGCCGACCACTGCCGAAGCGCCCTTACAGGATGTAGGCGAAGGCGCCCGCAACGCCATTGCAAATTTACAAAAGATTTTGGGGAAAACCCTGCTGGATAATTCGCGTGGGCTGATTACACCGAGTCAACCCAACGGCTCCGGCGTGGATGCGTTGGTTGTCGCCCTGTCTGCAGGACCTGTCGTCAAAACAATCATTGTCGGTTTGTTAAAAGACGTATCACTTGATAGTGCGCGGCGGCTCGCGGAGTCCACCTATACCAGCATTGTGGATACGATCAGCTTGAACGACTTGCGTAAACCCGATCAACAAATAGACAGCATCCTGCGTTTGCGTCCAGATCTTGTTGTCATTACCGGCGGTACAGACGGCGGCGCGTCCCGTTCCATTCAAAAATTACTTGAGCCGATCGGCCTTGCCGATTTCCTGTTGCCGGAAGAACAACGCCCTGTTGTATTATTTGCCGGCAACGAAAAGATGCAAGATGAAGTAAAAAACCTGGTTGGTTCGCTTACAGCTTCGCTGCATTTCAGTCCGAACGTGCGTCCCTCGCTTGAAACGGAAGATATTGATCCCGCAGAACGTGAACTGGCGCGCATATTCATCGACATTCGTAAACAGCAGATCAAAGGTGTGGAGTTGCTGGAGACGTGGTCCGCTGGACACATCCTGCCGACTGCCTATGCCACTGGGCGCATGGTGCGCTTCCTTGCAAAGGTATATGGCACTAAAAAAGGAATCTTAAGCGTGGACATTGACGCATCCGCAGCGATCATTTCTGCAGGCTTTAATGGCAAATCCACATTAAGCGTCTATCCCCAATTTGGGTTGGGCGAGAATCTATCCCGCCTGCAGAAATACACGACGCTTGAAGACATTCTCCGCTGGTGCTCCCTTGATATTTCAAAGGGTGTACTGCGCGATTATCTTTATCAAAAATCACTTTATCCAGCCGCCATCGCCGCCACGAAGGAAGACTTTGCCATATCTCAGGCAGTTTCGAGACAGGCCTTGTACCTGGCGATGCAGTCTGCGCGCCGTGACTTTCCGAAAAATATCGCAACGATCAAGCCGACTCTCACCCCGCTCTTTGAACCCATCCTGGCAGGCGGCGGTGTGCTGAGCGACGCTTCGCGCCCCGGCCATAGCCTGCTCCTGCTGCTCGACTCTCTCCAGCCTGTAGGTGTAACCACCATCATCCTCGATCAAAACAACCTGCTTCCATTGCTGGGAGCGGCAGCCTCACAAAACAATATCCTGCCTGTACAGGTGCTTGAGTCTGGCGCGTTTCTAAGTGTCGGTACGGTGGTTTCCCCGCTGAGCGCCGCCAATTATGGCACGCCCATTCTGCGCGCAAAATTGCATTACGAGAATGGCGCTGAAGCGCGCCTGGAACTGAAATACGGAAGCATTGAAACCCTGCCGTTATCCAGCGGGGAAATTGGAAAATTGACCATTCAGGTTTTGCGCGGCTCAGATGTCGGCTTTGGACCGGGCCGCGGCGGCACCCTCCCGGTCAGCGGCGGGGCATTGGGCGTGGTATTCGATGGACGCGGACGACCCTTGAACCTTCCTTCCGATGCAGTGCACCGGCGTGAACTTATCAATAAATGGAATACGACCCTCGGAGGCGGGTAGAGGATGCAAGCGCCAGTCATTCATATTATCGGTCTTACTTCCATTGTGCGGAAACGCTTGCTGCCCGTCTCCGGTACAGTGCTTGCTCGTCTTAATCAAAAGGTCAACCCTGTGGATGTGATCGCCGAAACAAGCTGGGCGCACGAACATGCGCTTTTGGATGTGGCACGCCTCCTGCGTGTGACTCCCACTGTTGCAGACCGTCTAGTCAAATGCAAAGTGGGTGATCTGATTGGCGCAAATACAGAGCTTGCCGTTGCTAAGGGGCTTTTCCCGCGCAGCGTTCGTGCACCGCGTGAAGGACGCGTGGTGGCAGCTGCTGGTGGTCAGGTTCTCATGGAAGTTGGGGAGACAAAAACGGTGTTGAAGGCAGGTATCCCAGGTACGGTTGTGGAGATCATCCCGGACCGCGGCGTAGTGATCCAAACCGCCGGGTCGCTGATTCAGGGCGTTTGGGGTAATGGGCGAATTGATTCGGGTGTGCTGGTGAATCTTACTGAAAAGCCGGATAGTATCCTTGCTGCCGGACGGTTGGATGTGAGCCTGCGAGGTTCCATTATTCTGGCCGGCATGGTGAAAGATGCGGAGACTTTGCTGGCCGCCGCAGAATTACCTGTGCGTGGGCTTATCCTGTCAAGTATTTACCCGTCTCTTGTCCAGAAGGCGCGGGAGATGCATTATCCCATCATGGTGACCGATGGTTTTGGCTCCATGCCGATGAACTCTGCGGCATATAAATTACTAAGCACGAACGCCAAACGTGATGTAACCGTGGATGCGGAGATCTACGATCGTTATAGCGGCACGAGACCTGAAGTGATCATCCCGCTTCCCATTTCAACAAACCCATCCGTCCCGCATGAGGTGGAAACCTTTGCACCGGGTTTGCAGGTGCGCATGAGCCGTCCGCCTGCCATGGGAATGATCGGTTTAATTGTTGCCATCAAACCCGGATTAACCACATTACCCAGTGGTTTACGCGCGCCGGCTGCTGAAGTGAAATTGGAAAACGATGAGACGATCTTTGCGCCTCTTGTAAACCTTGAAGTTGTGGGATAATATCCTGTGAATGATACCCGCGTTATTACGAATATAATGTATATCATTTGGTGATGACAAAATAATTAGGAGAGTGCTCCATGTCTTTCGATGAAACCAATTACGACGACCTCGATGAAGCAGGACTTCCTGAAGAATCCAATAACAATCGCACCTTTCTGGTGGCTGCAGGTATTCTGGGAGGGATCATATTGATCTCGGTTGCATGTCTGGTGGGCGTATATTTATTTGGTTCACGTGGTGGCAATACTGCACAACAGGCGCAAGCTGCCAATGCCACCCAAACTGCCCAGGCCGCCAATAACTTTATCAACAGCGCATTGACCGCCACTTTCCAAGCATCCATTTTGCCCACCACCACATCCACACCCCTGGCAACTTCAGTGGTAAATCTTGCCACGACCACGTTCGAGCCCGGTCTTACTCCTGATGGCACATCCGCCGCGGCTACTGCTACAGTTGGCGCGGCATTAACCCAGGCCGCAATTGCTCAACTGACCATTGTTCCAACCACAACCGCGTTACCTCAGACCGGCCTTGTGAATGATTACGGCGTACCCGGGCTTGTGACAATGGCCCTCGCTTTTGTGATCGTGATCCTGCTGGCGCGCAGGTTAAGGAACATGCCGGGTATCAAGTAATACCATCGATCCAATTTATATTGGATGGGACGGCATTTCAATGCCGCCCCATTTTTTATTGCCTAAACCACGCTTTCCGCTATTGTTTTTCCATACTCCAATAACGATTTAACCATTTCCGGTGTGCGTCCTTCCGCATAAACACGCAGGACGGGTTCCGTCCCTGATGGGCGGATAAGAAGCCACGAATCATCCGCCATAATGTACTTCACCCCATCGCGCTGGCTAATTTCCCCCACCTTTTTACCGCCGATCTCTGCCGGCGCTTTGTGGGTGAGAAACTCTGTCATCTCGGCCTTGGCAACTGGACGACTGAGGCGCAAATCCACGCGCTCATAATGGACAGGGCCAACATCTGCAAGCAGGTCAGCCACCAATTCAAAGAGGGATTTTTTCGACTCGGCGATCATCTCGACCAGCAGCAGTCCCATGATGGGGCCATCGCCTTCCGGAATATGTCCCTTGAAAGAAATACCGCCTGATTCCTCCCCGCCGATCAGGACATCTTCCTTCATCATGTAATCGGCAATGTGGTTAAAGCCAACGGGGGTTTCATATAATTTTAAACCATAGCGCTTTGCAAGGCGGTCGATCATGCGTGTGGTGGAGACTGTCCGCACCACTGCGCCGCTCAGACCGCGTTTCTCGACCAGATACTTCAATGAAAGCGCCATGATCTTGTGCGGGTCAATGAAATTCCCACGCTCATCCATTGCTCCGATGCGGTCTGCATCCCCATCTGTCACCACGCCGAAATTACCGACCCCGGAACTGACCGCGCTTGCCAATGGACCGAGATACTTGGCAATTGGCTCAGGATGCACGCCGCCGAAACCGGGATTCATATCGCCACGGATCTCTGTGATCTCACAACCCGTACCCTGCAAAAAGGATTTGATCACACCGCGCCCCGATCCATACATTGCATCCACGACGAAGCGTTGCGGGTTATCAGCAATAATATCCGTGTTGATCAATTTTCGCAGGTGGTCGAAATAGGCAGGCAATGGATTGAACTTTTGGATCAACCCAGCTTCCCGCGCTTTATTGAAATCCATCAAGTTTGGACCACGCGCCTGTTCTTCATTGTCATTGATATACACTTCCACGCGGCGGCATTGTTCGGGGAGGGCAGAGCCGCCGAACGCGCCCTTCAATTTCACGCCGTTATAACGCGGTGCGTTATGCGAGGCAGTGATCATCACACCGGCAATGGCGTTATTGTTCTTCACTGCATAGGAAATGGCGGGGGTTGGCGAATCGGATTGTGCCAGCAAAACCGTGAATCCGTTTGCCGCCAGTACGCGCGCCACCTCACCTGCAAAACGGTCCGAGAGAAAACGTGTATCGTAGCCGACCACGATTTTTTTGGGGTCTACATTTGGAGATTTGTCCCACGGGGATGCATCCCAATGATCTGAAGCCACTGCATCTGCAATGGCTTGCGAGACCATGCGTAAATTGCCGAACGTAAAACTATCCGAGATGACGGCGCGCCAGCCGTCTGTGCCGAAATGAATTGGCATGGACTTCCTCCGTGAGAGAAGCAGAAAGATGCTCTCTGATTTTTTAGGATGAATTTATGGGGCAGGTGTAACGCCAAAGGTCGGCGTGGATGATGCTTCAAAATTGGGTGCCGGAGTTGCATATGCCAAGACCGATTCCAAAAGCCAGCCTTCGATCCTCTGACCTTTGATTGTGGCATACACATGGATCCAGGTCAGGTCGTTTACCACGCGGAATTCCGAATACGTTTCCACGATCGTGCCATTCAGCAGGGTTAATAAATATTTTCCATTGGGTGTTTGTCTTAGATTTGCGCCGCCGCCCTCGCTTGCAGATATCTTTCCATAAATTGGCGACGGTTGAATGGTGAGCGTCATGGTCGATGTTTCAAGGGGAGGCAGGGTGATATCCAATGTCAGCGGCACAGGGCTTGGCGTTTCTGCTGTCGGAGTGCTTGGTGTGGGGGTGCTCGAAGGGTGGGGAGAGCCGGTAATTGTGGGCGGCAGGCTCGGGGTCGATGCAGGAAGCGCGGAAGCCTGTACCATGGGTGTGGCAACCACATCCGTTTCAACCGCGGCAGGGAAGCCTGATCCCATCAAAATAAGCAGAATAACAGCGAAGAACACGAGTGCGATTCCGCTGAAAACAATTCCATGGAACGAAGGGCGGAGCCGTAAAACATAAAGCGTGATCAAACCCAGCGCGCTTGCCAGCGAAAAATGTGCAACGAAGACGAGGATGCCTTCAGGCCAAACGCCTTCCAAACCGGAGCCGAGGCCGAAAGCGCCCGCGCTAATTGGCAGATAAAAAACGTAGGCGATGAGGATGCTTGGCAGGAAGGGTTTATTTTCTGAACGTGCGAAGGATGCCACCAGTGTGACCGCGCCGATGGCAAGCACAACCAGGGATGGAATCCACAAACGCGAGTGGACGAAAACATTGGGGAGCGTCATCGGCATAAAGAGGCGCGCGGCAAAACCCGAGAGCAAACCTCCAATAAAAACAAGCGCGCCGCTGATCAGCAAGGCCATGAGCGTTTCAAAGAGAAAACGGGGAGAACCTGTGAGAATGGCAAGCAGGAAGCCCACCCAGGGAGTCATCAACGGCGCGACGAGAATACCGAGCAAAAGCACGGTTTGCGAATCAAGCAAAAAACCAAGGCCGAGGATCGCGCCGCAAACCAGTGAAAAGACGAATAACTCAATGGATGGATATGCGCGGCGTGAAAGATCAGAGATGAGCGTTGCCTGTCCCTCTGCATCGGTGGGGATGGAGGAACGGCGCGTGGCGCGTCTGCGTCGAATGCGAGCTTGCTCGCGCGGCGGACGCGGCGGTTCCGTTGGAAGGATCGGATCTTCAGGTAGGGCCATGATTTCAATTATACAGGATACACAGGGAATCAGTATTTCACCTGCGGCTTTTTTGCGTTATTTTCCTAAAGAATATTGCAAACGGTCTGACAAATCAATTGGATTAAAACAGGTCTTTAATTTATTGTTAATCACGATACTGCTATAATAGACCCTGCACGTGACACTCTTTTACATACAGGTATCTGCCATGCTCATTCATTCCTTCTAAACCTCGTATATTGCGCAGAAATTGGAATATGCGCCACGCAAGTATTTTTTCTCTTTTTTACCGAAACGTGTCACTTGATATCCTTCGGTACGGCTCCGCCACTCAGGACAAGCCTGACACCTGAAACTTAAAAAGATCATGACTCAACACAGAATAACTGACGACCTCGACGCCATGCTCGACGTCCTGCCAACCAATATTCGCCACGCGGTGGAAAAGGCGAACAACAGCGACAAGCTGCTTGAAATTGTCATTGACCTCGGCCGCGTGCCCAGCGCGCGTTTTGTCGACGGCGAAATCGTTCTCTCTGATAAAGAGATCACCCGCGCAGACATCGACCATATCACCGAGCGCATCGGCACCTTCGATGCCGATAACCGCGCCGGCATGGAGCGCACGCTTCATCGCATCTCCGCCATTCGCAACCGGCTGGGAGCCATTGTCGGTTTAACCTGCCGCGTTGGCCGCGCAGTCTACGGCACGGTGGATATCATTCAAGACATCATCGAATCTGGCAAATCCACGCTCATCCTGGGCCGCCCCGGCGTTGGCAAAACCACCCTGCTGCGCGAAGCCGCGCGCATCCTCGCCGAAAACAAACGCGTCGTCATCGTGGATACATCCAATGAAATCGGCGGCGACGGCGATGTGCCGCATCCCGCCGTTGGCAAGGCGCGCCGCATGCAGGTGCGCGAACCCATGCTCCAGCACGAAGTGATGATCGAAGCGGTCGAAAACCATAACCCCGAAGTCATTGTCATCGACGAAATCGGGCGCGAACTCGAAACCCTTGCCGCGCGCACCATTGCTGAACGCGGCGTACAGCTTATCGGCACGGCGCACGGCCAGACCCTCGATAATCTTTTGCTCAACCCAACCTTAAGCGACCTGGTCGGCGGCATTGAAGCGGTCACACTTTCAGATGAGGAAGCCCGTCGACGCGGCACCCAGAAAACGGTGCTGGAAAGACGCGCTCCCCCAACCTTTGATGTGTTGATCGAGATCCAACATCGCGAACGATTTGCAGTCCACCTCGATATCATGTCCGCTGTGGATTTGCTCCTGCGCGACATGCCTGTGCCGCCTGAGATTCGGACACGCGACGAAACAGGACAAATCCTGATCGAGAAAACCGCGCCGCCCAAACAAACCACCAAAGTGGATTCAAAAACGCCTCGCCGCTCGCGGACGCCTGTCTCTGTTTCCGAGGAACATGCGCCACGCTCTGACTCGATCAATCCACCTGCGATTGTCACCTCAAACATTGGCGCGAGATTGGAAACCGTGCGCGTATTTGCGTATGGCGTGGCGCGGAATAGATTGATGCAGGCCGCCAAGCGACTCGGTGTGCCAGCCGTTGTGGTGGCAGATGTGAACGAAGCCAATGTGCTGGTTACTTTGCGGACCTATTACCGCAACCGCGAACAAACCGTTGTTGAGGCCGAACAACGCGGCATGCCCATTTATGTTTTGCGCGCGAACACAGTGGCGCAGGTGGAACAGTTCCTCGGCGATTTATACAACCTCTCTGAACAGCAGCATCCCCGCGATACCCTGGACGATGTACGCGACCAGACCAAGCAGGCCATCACTGCCGTCTTGAACGGCGAGCGCTGGGTGGATTTACCCCCGGGACCATCTTTGGTTCGCAGACTTCAACACGAAATGGCGCGCGGCGCCGAGTTGATCAGTCACTCGTATGGCAAGGAGCCCGGGCGGCATGTGAGGATATTCAGGGAGTAAAAAAACGGACCAAGAATACACAAAAACAAGGACAGGCAATATATGCCTGTCCTTGTTTTATATTTATGGCGATGATGTCATCCCTAAAACCATGTTGAAGAGTGTCTATGTATGACTGGACTCGCCCAGCGTGATGTTCAAGTTTAAATCCTTTCCATCACGGATCACGCCCAGGGAAACCTGATCTCCGGGTTGATAGTTATAAAGCACGTTTAGGTAGTCATGCGAATCGTCCATTTTGACATCATTTAAACTGACGATGATATCGCCTTTCTGAAGCCCCGCTTTGTCGGCAGGACTCCCCGCGACGACCTTTTGCACATATACACCCCACTGCGCCGGCAAATGATATGCGGATGCGATATCAGGTGAGATTGCCTGGAAGCTAATTCCCATGAACGGACGCGAGAAATATCCCTTTTCAAGGATTTGAGTGGCCACAGCCTGCACCGCATTGACGGGTATGGCAAAGCCCAACCCCTCGGCTACGGCTCCGGTGCCTGAACCACGCACGATCATATTGTTGATGCCGATTACTTCACCGGCAAGATTGACAAGCGGTCCGCCGGAATTACCCTGGTTGATGGCTGCATCGGTTTGGATCAGGTCTTCGATCTGGTAACCTTGACCGGTTTCGATGGAGCGTCCCGTCGCGCTGACAACACCGACGGTTACCGAGTTCTTGAAGTCACCGAGAGGCGAGCCGATCGCGATCACCGATTCGCCGGGCTTGAGCAAGTCTGAATTTCCAAACGTTGCAACAGCAGGGACGATTCCCTCCGTTTTCAAAACCGCAACATCAGAATAGGGATCCGTTTCCACGATGGTCGCTTTTTGTTCGGTTCCATCTGAAAGGATGACGTTGACCTCCTTGGTGCCTTCCACAACGTGATTGTTGGTGACGAGATAGCCTTGATCTGAAATGAAGAACCCGCTTCCGCTGACTTTCGCATCATTGGTCGTGCCGAACATGGTTTGCTGGCCAGGCACAGTTCCCACAATGGTCACTACGGCCGGGCCCACCTTCTGGACAGCCTGTGTAATATTCGTTTCAATATCCGTTGAACTCACCACGAGACTTTGTTCAGGAGTATGATTGGTTGATAAAATGGTTGTATTACCGGCTGGCGGGTTAACTGCCTGGTTCTGACTAACAACCTGGTAGACCGCTACTCCGCCGGCAAGCGCACCCGTCAATGCCGAACTTGCGGCAACGACCATAACCAGTAATAAATATATCGTTCTTTTCCACGTCATTTTTGCCTCCATTAGCAACTATCCAGGATTCTAGTCCTCGAAAATGACAAGACGATTAAATTATATACATTAAAATTTGACGTAAAATAAAAATACACTAAGAATTTGCATAAAATAACATCATTTTTTTAATCACCGTTTAAGTTGAGGCATATGTTCATCACCTTGGAAGGCTCTGAAGGCTCCGGCAAGACATCCCACATCCCTTCTCTCGTGGAATATCTGCGCGAGAAGAACTATGTGGTTTTCCCCACTCGCGAACCTGGCGGCACGACCATCAGTGAACAGATTCGCGATATCCTGCATGACTTGAAGAATGCAGAGATGCATCCGCGCACCGAAACCCTGCTCTATCAGGCTGCCCGCGCCCAGATCGTGGAGCAGGTCATCAAGCCGCGTTTAGCAGACGGCGAAATTGTTATTTCAGATCGTTATTATGACTCAACGATTGCTTATCAGGGGTATGGACATGAGCAGAATCTGGAAGAAGTCCGCGCTTTGGTGAAATATGCAACGGGTGGCTTAACCCCTGATTTGACCATCTTGCTTGACCTTGATATTGAGGTTGGTCTGAAACGCAAAACCCAAAATGGCGCAGAGTGGAATCGTATGGATACCCACGAGATTGAGTTTTATAAGCGAGTCCGCGCGGGATATTTAGAGATGGCCAAGCAGGAACCCAGGCGGTGGGTGGTGGTCAACTCGGATCAAAAGTGGGAGTCCGTGCAGGAGGAATTGAGAAAAGTAACCATGAATAAGATCAAGGTGTCATCATGACCGCCGATTCTGAAAACGATATCAAATACCTGAAAGCCATCGGCCGTGTTTGCGCACAGACATTGAAGAAAATGATGAAGGAAGCCAAGCCGGGCATGACCACCGCTGAACTGGATCGTATTGGCAAAGAGTTCCTTGAAAAAGAGGGCGCAACCTCCGCGCCGCAAGCTATGTATAAATTCCCGGGCGCCACCTGCATCAGTATTTCACCTGTCATTGCGCACGGCATCCCCGGCGACCATGTTTTGCAGGCAGGCGAGTTGATCAACATCGACGTCTCTGCCGAGATGGACGGTTACTTCGCAGATACAGGCGCTTCGATGGTTCTCTCCAGGCAAATTCCCGAAGTGGAAAAAATGCTCGATGCCACCCGCTCCGCGCTGGCGAAGGCGGTGCGCTCCGCCAAAAGCGGACAACCACTCAACATCATCGGCAAGACGGTTCAACAGGAAGCCAGTCAAAACGGGTTCAATGTCATTTATGACCTGACCGGTCACGGCATTGGACGCCAGCTGCACGAGAAGCCGTCCGCGGTATATAATTTCTATAAACCTGATGACCGCCGCATGTTGAACGAAGGGCTGGTCCTGGCCATCGAGCCTTTTCTCACCACCGGCAAGGGACACGTCGTCGAAAAAAGGGACGGCTGGTCTTTACAGACAATCGATAAAACCATTGCCGCCCAATTTGAGCATACGATCATCGTCACAAGGAACGAGCCGATTATCCTGACG
>CAZEGE010000049.1:0-22822 GCA_964511765.1 uncultured Anaerolinea sp. | reverse complement strand
GTATTGCAACATGCGCGATTAATCATTCACTCTTTTCACAGTGGGGCAGGGGAGGCGGCTCCATCCGCGTGGAAACAGGCAGATGGATGGCAGCCAGCCTCAAATCCAAAAGCGAAGCGTGTCGTCTTTTTGTCCAATGTCTACGGTCCACCGTCATGCGTTTCAAATAGTGGGGGAGTGTTCTGGGGAGCGCATCGCCTCGCAATTGCGTTTTCTCTCAATTGCTTTCGATAAGTATTATTGTCGCAAGCATTGACAAATCATCGAATATTCGTATAATGAACGATATGGAAGACAAAAACCAGGCACCTGTGACGATTTCGGAGGCCATCCAGCAATATTTGGATACCGTTAAACTCTCCCGCAGTGTGCATACCATGCTGGCGTACAGGAACGCACTCAACGTGTTCAGCGCTGTGCTGGTGGAAAAATGGCTCGACCCACAGTCCACACCCATTGAAAAACTGAAAGAGGATTTGATCTCGCCGCTGGCGGGCTATCTCAAGACTTATTCACCGACCACCGAGCAATTGTATTTGCAGGCTGTCAAGGGCTTTTATGAATATGTCGACTCAGAGCGGTTGACGGAGATCAATCTATCGCGCGTTCGTGTCCTCATCCGCCAGCGTTCGCGGCGGCCCGGAGTTCGGCTGCCCCAGTTCCCCGCCGACGATATCGAACGCATCCTGGAATATGTGGATCATATTGAAAATATGGCTATGCCAATTGGCGAAGAAGAACTTGTCAATGTTCGGTTACGCGCAATGCGCGATCGCGCATTTTTGCTCATGTTAGCCGATACCGGCTTGCGTGTGCATGAGGCTTGCAACCTGCGCCGCGGCGATGTGGATTGGAATGAAGGCCGCGCAGTCATCATCGGCAAGGGCGACAAACAAGCCGTGGTGCGCTTTTCAACCCGTTCACTCAGAGCCATCAAGGATTACCTCTCGCTGCGCGCCGAACTCGACGGCCGCTCGGGAAAGCAATTGGCCTCCCTGCCCCTTTTTGCCCGTCACGATAAAGGCGCTGGCAAAAAAGTTAAGCCGATCACGCCCACCACAGGCCGTAATATCGTCAAGGAACGCGTGGAACAAATTTTGGGAAAAGAATCCGTGGGCAGGATCACGCCCCATTCATTCCGCCACTATTTTGTCACCACCGTTTTGCGCGGTTCAGGCAACCTGAAACTCGCACAGGAACTTGCGCGCCACAGCAATATTCAAGTCACACAAAGATACGCCCATTTATCCGACGATGAATTGGACAAGGGTTATTACGATATTTTTGAAGGTCGGAAGAAAAAATAAGACCTTCCCCAGATAAGCGTCTTATTACACTGATTCGATTATTTTTTCGCTTCTTTCCTCGACGTAAGCCTGGTACGCTCTCGAAAGCATTTTCGTCCATTTGCCCACCCTCCCCTGCCCTACCGGTTTATTTTCAATGGAAACAATCGGCACTATGCCTCGCGAACTTGAGGTCAGGAATGCCTCGTCGAATTTTTCATTTACAGCAGGCGCGCGATACTTGATTACCATCCCCTGCCCTCTGGCAATCCTCAAGACCGCCTTGCGCGTTACGCCTGCCAAGATCCCACGCTGCGCGGTGATGAGCACCGCATCCGCATTTATGGACTTGATCGCATAAAAATTGGAGGTCATCCCTTCCAGGATGCTCCCGCGCTTCGTCAATAAGATTTCAAACACATCCTTGTTTAATAGTTTTCTCTGCGCAGCGCTTTCAGAGATAAAGCTAGTATCCTTGACCCGTGGGTCCTGCCTGGTGATTGTAGCGGTAATCACATGCACGCCATTTGCGTAGACTGTTTCAGGCAATTGCTTGAATACTTCAACACCGGCGAATATTTCAGCGCTGTCTTTGGTCAAAATTAAACGGATCCGCGATTCGTGCGGCAGTTTCCCGCTTGCGATTTCGGCGATCCGCTCTCGTAATGTCTTCTCATCCACAGCGGGATGCAGCCCCATCTTTATTGCGGGAAGGTACAACCGCTCCAGATGCGCTTGTAAACCCGCCACCCTGGTCCCGTGTGCGAGGGTGCTGAAGGTGGTATAAAAACCCGGCGGCAGGCCGCGCGTCATTTCATCTAAACTTGACGCGCTTTTCTTGATGGGGATATTTCCAGTTGGTGTGATTTTAAGGGCAGTGATGGGCATGACATGATTATACTTTTGTATGTGGGATTATCTACAAACCTGTTTCTTTATCCTTGACATATTCAGCAGGCTCGGTGTAAACTTGGCTATCAAGTACGAAAAATTCCATGAAAGGAGCGCACTCTTGATGTCCATTGTAATCTTCATCACCCCCGATGCAGTTGGCAAATTGCCTTCTCGTAGTGCGCCTGTAGACCGGAACTAGGTCTATTCCTGTCCTTTGTCGTTTCAGGCTGTGGCGCACGCGCCGCAGTCTTTTTTGTTTAATTTACCGAGGAATCATCATGACCATACTTCAAACCGCCCATGAGCCTGCGCTAACTTTCGACTTTCGCCCCACCCTGCAAGCAAATCGCCTCAAAGGCTTGTGGCAGATGATGTCCGACTATCGCATGTCCTATATCATGGCGACGATTGCGCTGGCCATTTCCGCGCTCTCCAAGACCTTCACATATCTGCTCCTGCGTTTCTTCGCGGACGACGTGCTGGCCAAGAGGACATACATTGGGGGTTCGTTGAACACCTCCCTGATTTGGATCGCGCTTGGATTTATCGGCCTCGCGGCGATTGAAGGCAGCTTTGCGTTTCTTTCCGGCCGTCTGGCTGCTTATACAGCCGAGGGCATTACCCGCCGTTTGAGGGACTTCCTGTTCGACCACATCCAGCGCCTGAGTTTCTCGTATCACGCCACCACCCCCACGGGGGACTTGATCGAACGCGTCACCTCAGACGTGGATGCCCTGCGCCGCTTTTT
Source organism: uncultured Anaerolinea sp. (assembly GCA_964511765.1). Taxonomy (GTDB): domain Bacteria; phylum Chloroflexota; class Anaerolineae; order Anaerolineales; family Villigracilaceae; genus Villigracilis. The sequence goes on along the minus strand of CAZEGE010000049.1, from coordinate 19,894 downwards.
CAGCGAGCAAGCCATCGGCGTGGGACGGATCGCCCTGCTTTTCGTGATCAACTTCATCGCGATCCTCAACCTCAATGTCGAACTCGCCCTGGTTTCGGTGGTGGTGATCCCTGCCATCTTGCTGGTTTCGCTGTGGTTCTTCAAAAAGGTGACCAAAGCCTATGAAGAATACCAGGCACAGGAGGCGATTTTATCCACCACCCTGCAGGAGAATTTGACCGGCGTGCGTGTGGTCAAGGCCTTTGCGCGGCAGGATTACGAAAAGAGCAAATTCGAGAAGGACAACTGGGGCAAATATCTGAAAGGCAAGATATTGCTTTTCATGCACTCCATGTTCTGGCCGCTCTCGGATATTGTGCTGGGCTTCCAGATGCTGTTCGGATTCGTCTATGGAGCGACGATGGCGATCAATGGAGAGATTTCGGTTGGCACATACATTGCGTATGCCGGCCTGGTGGTCTGGCTGATCTGGCCCATTCGCAACCTGGGTCGCATCATTGTGCAGACCTCCACCGGCATGGTCTCGTATGCGCGCCTGATGGAAGTGGTCAAGCAGCAGCGTGAACCGTTATTCGATGGTCAGCATCAGCCTCAAGGCGCGGCGCGAGGCGATCTCATCTTCGAGGATGTCTCGTTCATGTATTCGGATGGTAAATCGGATGTGCTGAAGAATGTCTCATTCCATGCCAAGCCCGGACAGGCAATCGCCTTGCTTGGCTCCACAGGCTCGGGCAAGACTTCGCTTGTGAATCTATTACCGAGGTTCCACGAATATACCGGCGGCCAGATCCTGCTCGATGACGTCGAGTTGAAGGAATACTCGCGATCATATTTGCGTATGCAGATCGGCATTGTGGAGCAGGAACCCTTCCTGTTCAGCCGTTCGATCCGTGAGAACATTTCCTACGGCGTGGGACGCGACGTCTCACTGCAGGAGATCGAACGCGCTGCAAAAGCGGCCGCCGTGCATGAGGTCATCTTGACCTTCCCCGATGGCTATAACACATTGGTCGGCGAGAAGGGTGTCACGCTTTCCGGCGGACAAAAGCAGCGCGTGGCCATCGCGCGCACCCTGCTGAAGAATCCGCGTATTTTGATCCTGGACGACTCGACTTCCTCGGTGGATACCGAGACCGAGGCCGAGATCCGCGAGGCATTGAATGATTTGATGAAGGATAGAACCACCTTCATCATCGCACACCGCATCCAATCTGTGATGATCGCCGATCTTATCCTTGTCCTGGACAAAGGCGAGGTCGTACAGATGGGCACACATGCCGAGCTAGTGAAAGATGAGGATGGCATGTACCGCAGGATTTACGATATCCAGACGAAGATCGACGCGGAATTGGAGATCGAAATTGCACGAGTGAATTAACAATATCAGTTATATGCTGCTGGTTGAGTAGGGCGAGCGTACTTCTCGCCCGTATCGAAACCAGCAATTGTACGGTAAACATGAAATGAAGATTTTACATAACATTGGTGGTTTCGATACGCCGCTTCGCGGCTACTCAACCACCAGAGTATGGATGTAACGGAGAATTATCATGAGCGACGAACTCATCGAAATTGAAGAAGAGGAATTCACTTCACAACTGACCGCCCCGGTGCTCAAGCGCATCATGGGGCTGCTGCTCCCCCACTGGAAATGGGTCGTGGGATTTTTAATCACGATTGCCATCACCTCCGGCCTGGATGCGTACTTTACATTCATCAACAAGCAGATCATCGACCAGGGCATTACGCCTGGCGATAAAGAGCGCGTCATGCAGCTGGCTGTCATTTACGGCAGTTTCATTATTTTGCAGGCCGGCGCGGTATTCACCTTTATCTACCTGGCCGGTGTGCTGGGCGAACGCATTCAATATGACCTGCGCAAGCTGCTTTTCAATCACCTGCAGGACCTGTCGCTTTCCTATTACGCCCAAAACGCGGTGGGACGACTGATCGCGCGCGTGACCTCGGATACCGGCCGCGTCTCTGACCTGTTGACCTGGGGCATCGTGGATACGACCTGGGCGGTGATGAATATCATCTCCTCCACGATCTTTATGGCCATCATCAACTGGCGGCTGACTTTGATCGTGATGACCATCATCCCGATCATGATCTACGTGGGGATCGAATTCCGCAAGAAGATATTGGCGGAATTCCGTGTTTCGCGGCGCGCCAACAGCAAGATCACAGGAGCCTTCAACGAAAATTTTCAAGGCGTGCGTGTGGTCAAGGCCCTGGGTCGTGAGGACGAAAACACGCGTGAGTTCCAGGGCCTCACCACCAAGATGTACAAGGCCTCCTATCGCGCGGCCTGGCTTTCGGCGCTCTTCCTGCCAACCGTGCAGATCATCGCTGCGCTGGCCCTGGGTGTCATCGTCGGCTATGGCGGCCATCAAATCATGGCCGGGTTGATGACCATCGGCGGTATTCAGGCCTTCGTCTCCTACCTGACCTTTATGATGTGGCCGATCCAGGACCTGGCGCGGGTATATGCCGAAATGCAGCACAGCATTGCCTCAGCGGAGCGAATTTTTACCCTGGCGGATACCCTGCCCGAAGTCCACGATAGAAGCGATGCCGTCGAAGCTAAAACTCTATTGGGCGAGATCGAATTCGATCACGTCGATTTTTACTACGAGGACAGGAAATCCGTTTTGACCGATTTCACGCTGAAGGTGAATCCCGGCGAGATGATCGCCCTGGTCGGACCGACGGGCGGCGGCAAAAGCACGATCGTGAACCTGCTCTGCCGCTTTTACGAACCGCGCAAAGGCGCCATCCGCATCAACGGCAGGGATTATATGGACTACAAGTTGGAGTCGATCCACAACAAGATCGGCATCGTGCTGCAGACTCCGCATCTGTTCTCTGGGACAGTGCGCGAGAACATCCGCTACGGAAATTTGTCTGCGGACGACGCCCAGGTGGAGGAAGCCGCCAGGGTGGCGGGTGCGCATGATTTTATTGTGACTCTCGATAAGGGTTACGAGCAGAACGTAGGCGAAAGCGGCAACCTGCTCTCAGTCGGACAGAAGCAGTTGATCAGCCTGGCGCGCGCCGTGCTTGCCAGGCCAGAACTGTTCATCATGGATGAGGCCACTTCATCGGTGGACACTTTAACCGAAGCCTTGATCCAGCGCGGCATGGAGGCCTTGATGAAGGGCCGTACCTCCTTCGTGATCGCGCACCGTCTCTCCACCATCCGACGCGCGGACCGGATTTTGGTGATCGAAAACGGCAGGATCGCGGAGGGCGGCACGCACGCCGAACTCCTGCGTCAGCGCGGCCATTACTACCGCCTGTATACCCAGCAATTCCGCCATCAGTTGGAAGTACAGTATGGTGTGGCGGATGAAGACCCGATCCTCGGCGAGAGCCGCGAAAGCGTGACAGCGGATTCGATCATGCTCAGGCGCGAGAAGGCAGCAGAAGAGCCGACCGCAGCGGATTGATAAGCTGGCCTCCGAAATTTTGCGCGAAGCATCTCGGAGGTCAGTAACTCACCTTACGCACTCAACCGTGATTTCCTCCCGAAAGAACATCGGGACGATGTGAGCGCTAGCGAAGGGTCTCTGAGACAAATGTAGAGATTCTCACCCGCATGATTTGCTTAGCAAATCATGCGCCGCGCAGACTGACATTGCGAAAATGGAGAAATTACCATGAAAGTTGAAATCAGATCATTTACAGAAGAAATGATTCCCGAAGCGGGAAATCTTTTGGCACAACGCCATAAACGCAATCGTGTGAGTTTAACTTTATTGCCCGCACGCTTTGAAGAAACACAAGTTGCTGTCAAAGCGGTTGAGGCCTTATGGCAAAAGAAATTCAAGAATGGATATGCTGCTTTTCGCGATGGAAAGATGGTTGCTTATTTGTTGGGCGATTTCACTATCCAGCCGTGGGGTCGCTGTGGATATGTCTACTTGCCTGGGTCTGCCTTGGCAGAAGGCGAAAGCATTATGACCATTCAGGACCTATATGCTTTGCTCGGCGAGGACTGGGTGAAGAAAGGCATATTCAGCCACGGCCTTTACATCTCTGCAGCGGATTCACATATTATCGACGCGTTATTCTCGCTCGGGTTTGGCAAAGAACGCGTGGATGGACTAATGGATCTGCGTACTCTTGTAACACCCGAAATCGAACTGCCTTCCGATATAACTATTCGACGTGCTGGCACAGGTGACAACGATCATCTTGGAAGTCTTTCGCACATTATCATGTCATCGCTGGCAAATGCACCGTATTGGCATCCTACGGTCCCTGAAGATTGGGAAGAACTTCGTGAAGGCTGGGCTGAACTCGCCGATGAAAAAGATTGGACCGTGTGGATGGCGCTCGAAAACAATGATGAAGTACTGGGCACCATAGCCTTCCATCCTGAAGAGGAAGGTGATGCAGAAATGCTTGTATCGCCGCGCACGACAACTTTTACAGTGGCGGCAACCAAACCAGAAGCACGCGGGCGTGGAGTCGGCACCGTCCTCACCTGGCACGGACTGGCTCAGGTACAGAAAGAAGGATTTGAAATTTGTTACACCGATTGGATCAGTCCCAACTTATTGGCATCCCGTTTCTGGCCCCGTTTCGGATTGATAAATGTCGCCTATCGTCTCTCAAAAAGAATCGACCCGATGATCGCATGGACAAGAGGTACATAATTTTTGTTGAGCAAATATGGGGAATTTGACACCCATGAAGCATTCGAAAAGAGTGGGTCCGAATTTGAAGACGCTTTTGTTACACTGATTAACCCTGACGGCAATTGGGATGATGCGGTTTGGTACCAAACTTTGCAAGGCTGGCCGGGTTTACTTTCCGAAGGGTGGATGGCTTATAATCACATCATGAATTCCAAGCCATCCACGCAATTCAGCAAGCATGTAAAAAAAATCCTATTATGGTCTGGCAGCTTATTTTTGCGGGATAGTATCCTGTTTATTTTTGGGGGCGCATTTTGGAGTTGCCTGCTTGGCAATTACTCCAAGAATATTTAGTCAATTAAATCAAATAACCGCTTTCCTATATTGTATTTTATCTCCCCTTGCTTTTGGTTTGGGTATGATCGGGCATACTGCAAAAAAATGATTCGAAACAATTGTCGCGAATCGCGATGGCGGTTGTGATCGTACCGTTTTTGGTTGTGTTCAGTCAGTTTATTTACTCAATGCTAACCCAAGCTACTTGGGTTCAATAAGTACCTTCAACACGCCGGCTTGTGCCGCGCGGTCGACAGCTTTGACAGCCTCAGTTAGGCTATAGCGCGCCGAAATTAAAACGGTGGGATCAACCTCCCTATTTGCCAACAACCGAAGAGCGGGTTCAAAGGGACCGCAGCGTGAGCCAAGCACTGTGATCTCATCCACAACAATGGATGAAAAATTTATTTTCATCTCCCCCCTGTAAGTGGATTTCAATACCAGTGTCCCGCGCGGGCGGATGGCTTTCCTGGCCAGGTTGAATCCCTCCGTTGAGCCTGTGGCTTCGACCACGATGTCCCATTTGTGCGGCAGGATTTCCTCTGCGGAGATAATGCGAATCCCACGTGCCCTCAGCAGGTCCTTCTGCAAGGTGTGACGCACCACCACATGCAGGTCGCAACCGGTCAGCGCCAGGGTCTGCGCGATCAATTGTCCCAGCCTGCCTGCGCCGATTAGAAGCACGCGGTCGGTTGGTTTTATCTGAATTTGCTGTTGAATTTCCAACGCAGCAGCCAGCGGCTCGGTAAAGACAGCCATTTCATCGGGCACAGAATCAGGCACGCCCTGCAAGTTTTCAAGCGGCAGAGTCGTATATTCAGCGAACACGCCGTCGCGGTTGACAATCCCCAAAACTGTGCGGTTCTCGCAATGCGAGCGGCGTCCGTTCAAGCAGGCTTCACATCCACCGCAAACTGCATTGATCTCCCCCACCACGCGCCTGCCGATCCAGGTTTTATCGGGCGCATCCACCACCTCCCCGACGAATTCATGCCCGAGGATTCCGCTGTAAGGATAATAACCCTTTACTAATTCAAGGTCGGTGCTGCAAATCCCCGCCTTGTGGACTTTGATCAAGGCTTCGTCGGGCCTCACGGGTTGCGCTACATCCCGTAATGAGATCTGATTGTTTTCCAGCCATAATGCCTGCATATCAAATCGCCTTGTCAATCCAGCTATTGATCTGGTTCCGCCCTGCATATTTTACAGAATACATCGCCTGGTCGGCGCGGTCCAGCGCCACTTCTATATTTTTACAGGATTCTTCGCAGGCTGCTACCCCTATGCTGACCGTCACTTTCAACGCCTCTTTTTGGGACTTTTTGTTGGTTACCTTTTCAAACAGATTTTCAGCTTCTTTAAGATCTGCTGCCTCCACAACCTTGCGCAGGCGGTTTGCAGCGATCAATGCATGTTTCAAATCGGTATCCGGTAGTATCACTGCAAATTCCTCGCCCCCCAGCCTGCCAAAGACATCCACATCCCGCAGGGATGTTTTGCATTGTGCCGCAACCAGCCTTAATACTAAATCGCCGACCTTATGCCCAAACCTGTCGTTGAATTTCTTGAATTCATCCACATCCAGCATGATGACCGAAAGCGGTTTCTTATAGCGCATTGAGCGGTTGAACTCCCGCTCGGACAGTTCGAAGAACTTGCGGCGGCCGAGGATTCCTGTCAGAGCATCTGTATCTGCCAATTGCTGAATATTCGCAAAAAGCCGCGCATTTTCAATGGCAATTGCGGCATGCGCGGCAAGCAGTTCCAGTAAATACTGGTCATCACTGGTGTAGGCATTTTTCTGATAGGATTGCGCCGAGATCATCCCCACTACCTTCCCACGCAGCAGCATTGGCACTGCCAGGATGGATTGTGTCGGGTCAGTGGATGCGCTTCCGTATAATTCAAAGTCGATTCCGCTCTGCTCCATATCTTCCACACTGTTCAGCAGAATGGGACGCTGCGTATGAACGATCCGCCCGGCCATGCCGTGATCCGCAATATATTTTTCCGTAAAGACCCGCCTGTGAGGATACTCGACCGCATAAATCGGTATGATCTCATTGGTTTGTTCGTCGTACCCATCGATCACAAAATCATCGCAAGGCATGACTTTTTCCACCGTGGCATGAATGGAATCACACAGATGTTCCATATCCAGACTCGCGCTGATGGCATGAGTGGCTTGATACAGCACCTTCAACCTCTCCATCATTTGCGACAACGCCTCCTGTGCCCAAATCCTTTCAAGCGCACCTGCGCAATGACTGGATAAAGTCCTCAGGATTTCAAGCGAGCTTTTTGAGTAGGCTTTTACTTGATAGCTTTGTATGGAAAGCACGCCGATGATACGCTGTCCGCTTTGGACAGGCACAAATAGCTGCGACAAGGTCCTGTGTGAGCGGTTGCCGAAAGTTAATGACGGTGGCACCTCAACAGGCTCTTCATACAAGGTTATATGCCCGTTCTCGCGAATTGCCTTGAGCATGTTTTCAGACGGTTTATCGGGTGCTGAGTCATGTTCGATGACCTTCTTGTCGTCGATCGTGTCTATGGTTAACAACGGGCGTGGTCTGCCCCCTTGTTCGGGATCGTACAAAACCAAATAGCATGCATCCCAGCCGATCAATTCGTGGGCCGCATTCGAGATGATTTCTGCAGCAGCGACTGCGCTGGTGGTGGCGCTTAATTCCCGTCCAAGCCGGGCAAATATCTGGGTTGAGTTCTGCGTGGATCTATTTGTCGACATTTTTACGGCAATTCTACCCTCTATCGTTCGATTGTGTACAAATTGATGCTAATTATTTCTTTGCCTGAGAATCTCGTAAGTGATCAAGGCAGTTGCAATCGAGACATTCAGCGAATTCACTTTTCCCATCATCGGAATCTTTACTTTCAAATCCGAATTCTGCATCCAGAAATCCGTCAGGCCTTTATCCTCTGTTCCCACTGCCACTGCGATGGGCGCTTTCAGGTCAACGTCTGTGTAAGATATCTCGGCGGACGGCGTTGCCGCAAGCACCTGTATCTTTCTCGACCTCAGCCATGTCAGCGCAGTCGAACTCTCAGCTTCGACGGTGGGCACAGTGAAAACCGTTCCGCGGCTGGCACGCACCACATTGGGATTCCAGGCATCGACACGCGGGTCACAGACGATGACGGCGTCCACGCGCGCTGCGTCGGCTGTGCGCAGGATGGCGCCGAGGTTACCGGGTTTCTCCACTGATTGAGCTACGATCACCAGCGGCGTTTCACTTAATTTCAGATCATCCAATGAGTTGTGTGGGATCGGAAATATCCCCAGCCAGCCATCGGGATGATCGCGATAGGATAATTTTTCGAAAACTGCGCGGGTGACGGTGGTAATGTCAGCGGAGGCAATATCCATGGAAACAGAAGCAAGCTCAGGCGCGGTCAGAAGCGTATGCGGCTTAAGTCCAGAGCTCAGGGCCAGCCTCAACTCATCGCGACCTTCCACAAGCATTAATCCATCAAGCTGGCGTTGACGTTTATCCTCGCGCAGTTTAACGATATATTTAACTTTGGGGTTTTGCAGGCTGGTGATATCCACTTACTTTGCCAGGAGCAGGCAGGCCGCCTGATGTGTTTGACTGACCTTCATCAGCCGTGGGTCTATTTCCTTGCATTCATCCATTGCCATGGGGCAGCGGGGATGAAAGCGGCAGCCGCTGGGAAGATCGATCGGGTTGGGCGTTTCACCTTGCAGGATAATGCGTTTCTTCCTTAGGCGTGGATTGGGCACCGGAATGACCGAAAGCAGGGCCTGTGAATAGGGATGCTGCGTATTTTTCAATACATCGGCCATGCTTCCGATCTCTACAATACGGCCCAGGTACATCACGGCCACACGGTTGGCGAAGAACCCGACCGTACCCAGGTCATGGGTTATGAATATGACCGAGATATTGCGGGATTTTTGCAATTCGGCCAGCAGGTTGATGATTTCAGCGCGGATGGAAACATCCAGCATGGAGACCGGTTCATCCGCGATAAGAAGCAGGGGCTCGAGCACGAGGGCTCCGGCAATCACCACCCGCTGACGTTGTCCGCCTGACAGCTGGTGTGGAAAGCGTTTTAAATAGGTTTCTGCCGGTTTAAGCCCGGAATCTTCGAGCGCCTGGTTAACGCGGTTTCTGCGCTCTGCGTGGTTTGCGCCAATGCCATGTACAACCAGCGGCTCCATCACGATCTCTTCAATGGTCTGTGTCGGGTTTAGGGATTCATATGGATCCTGAAAGACCATTTGAATCTTTTGCCTGACGGCTTTGCGTTCCTTGTCATTGAGGTTTGTAATATCCCTGCCATTAAAGAAGATCTGACCTTCGGTCGCTTTCTCAAGACCCATTAATGTCAGTGCAAGGGTGGACTTTCCGCAGCCGCTTTCGCCTACCAGTGCAATGACTTCACCGCGATTCAATTGCAAGTCGATGTCATCCACTGCATGAACGAAATCAGTTTGGTTTGAGAACCAACCGGGCCTGCCCGCCTGAAAGTATTTTTTTAAGCTCTTTACTTCGAGAATGATATCTTGAGTCATATCAGCCTAACTGTTTTCCATCAGATGACAACTGACGATATGGCCGTCACCTGAATCATGTAATGCGGGTTGTTCGATAGTGCATCTCTCAAAAACGGCTGGACAGCGCGGTGCAAAACGGCAACCGGGGGGCAGCGCATCCAATTTGGGAGGGTAACCCGGAATGGAGGTTAATTTTCTTTCAGGCTTGGAAAGGTCCGGGAAGGCTTTGAGCAATTCCTGGGTGTAGGGATGAAGCGGCGCATTGTATATCGTATCCACGTCCGCGTATTCCGCAGTTACACCTCCATACATGACAAGCACCGAATCGCACATTTCCGCCACTACACCCAGATCATGAGTCACAAAGATGACTGCCAGACCAAGTTTTTTACGCAGTTCGTCCAGCAATTCCAAAATCTGGGCCTGGATCATCACATCCAGGGCGGTGGTGGGTTCGTCGGCAATAACCACCTGGGGATTGCAAGCCAGCGCCATGGCGATCATGGCGCGCTGGCGCATTCCGCCGGAATATTGATGGGGAAAATTATCCTTGTGATCGGCTGCTATTCCCACTAGATCGAGCAGTTCGATTACCCTGGCGTCCAACGATTCGCTGGGATAAGTCGGGATGTGTTTGATAATCGCTTCTTTGATTTGGTCCCCCACCGTGCGGACCGGATTAAGAGCATTCATGGCGCCTTGAAAAATCACTGAAATCCCGCTCCAGCGCACATCTGCCATTTCATTTTCTGTCAGCATCACCAGGTCTTTTCCACTAAAATATACATGGCCGTTCGATATCTCACCTGCAGCAGGCAGTAGGCGGGTGATTGCCATCACCAGAGTCGTCTTGCCGCAGCCGCTCTCTCCCACCAGGCCGATCAACTCCCCTTCATGTAATTGAAAACTGACATTGTGTACTGCTTTTGCAATATTTTCATCATTTACATAATTGATGGAAATGTTCTGCACATCCAGCAGGAGGGGTGCATTGTTTTTTCCCTTCGCCGGGTTTGGGGATATTTCAACTGTCTCACTCTGGAACGAAGGTCTGCTCGGCATTAAATGATGAGATTCAATCCTTGGGTTTAATACCTGTTCAAGACCGTGCCCCAGCAGGGTCAGCCCGAGCACCACCCAGACGATCCCAAAACCCGGTGCGAACAAGGCCCACCATGCGCCGGCGCTCATTGCGCCGCGCCCAAATGCGAAATTAAGCATCTGTCCCCATGATACGGCGGTTGGGTCGCCGAGCCCCAGAAAGGAAAGGGTCGATTCGCTCAAAATGGCCAATGAGATCACCAAAATGGCGTTCACCACCAGGATGGGCATCACCAGCGGCAAAATGTGGTGCATAATGATATGCCGGTTTCCAGCGCCGATGGCCTTTGCGCGTAAAACAAATTTACGGGATTTCACTGCCAGGGTCTGCGAACGGACGATGCGCGCAGTTGTCGTCCAGCCTAATAACCCGATCACAAAAATAATATTGAGCAGGTTCGGTTTTGTCAGCGCCACAATGACAACGATCAAGGGAAGGTCTGGAATGACCAGGAAGAGATCAGTGAAGCGCATCAGGAAATTCTCCACCCTGCCGCCGTAGAAACCTGCCACAATTCCAAAAGTGCCCCCGATCGCAATGGAAATGAAGGCCGCAAAAAATCCAACGATCAGTGAAACTCGGGAACCATAGATGAAACCGGAAAATACATCCTTGCCAGCATCGTCTGTGCCAAACCAATGAATAGCATTCGGGGGATTGTAAATGTCACTGATCTCGATGCCGGCAGACGATTTTATGTCATGAGGCGCTAAAACTGGCGCAAAGATGGCCAAAGTAATGATCACGATCAACATAAAAAGGCCTACAAACCCCATGCGATTCTTGCTGAAGGTCTGCCAAAAATTCTGGAGTGGCGAAGATGGGATAGATGGTTTAAGTTCTAATTCCTGAACAGCCATGTCTTATTGCTCCGATTGCACGCGTGGATCAAGATAGGAGTAGGTTAGGTCCGCAAGCAGGTTGGCAATGATTACGCTGATGGCGATCAACAGAAAAGCTCCCTGCAATACGGGAAAATCCCTGCGGACAACTGCTTCAAAGATCGCACCGCCCAGCCCGGGCCACGAGAATACTGTTTCGATCTGGATCGCCCCGGCCACTGTAAACCCAAGGTTGATCGCGATAATGGTGACAATTGGAAGCATGGCATTCTTCAAGGCGTGATCTTTTAAGATTTGAAAAGTGCTTAAACCCTTTGCTTTCGCAGTCAAAATATAATCTTCGCCCAGCACATCCAACAGGCTGGAACGCATCACCAGCATATACTCGCCCATGAATACAATGGTATAGGTCAGCGTGGGCAGGAATATATGCTTGAGGGTATCGCCCGCCTGGTAAAGCAGTGGATAAGAGCTTATCCCAGGCGTCATTTTTCCGCCAATTGGAAGCCCGTGGTTGCTCCCCCAGAATAAAAGGATGATCCCCAGCCAGAAGGTAGGCAGGCTCCATGCCACCAAACTGATGATGAGGGAACTGTAATCTATGACTGTCCGCGCTTTCCAGGCTGCGAATATGCCAAATACCATCCCTATAATAATTGAAAGGATCTGACCGGCGCCGATCAAAAGAATGGTGTTCCATAATCGTTCGCCCAGAATGTCCGTGACAGGCCGGTTCGAGTGGAAGCTGATGCCGAGTTCCCCCTGGCTCAGGTTGCGGAGGTAGATAAAAAACTGCGTTTCGAAGGGATTAATGGTGCAATCGCCCAGTTTGACCGGATGAACAGATTCAAGGCAATTAATGACCGGTTTATCCAGCCCGTAACGGACTCGTATTTTTTCGATTGCTTCTTTTGTAAGGCGTGGGTCATGAATTCCCGCCCGGGCCGCATCCCCAGGCAGGATGCGGAATAGAAAAAAATTTAAAATAAGGACAAAAAGGATCGTAAAAGCAGACCAGCTGATTTTTTTGATTAAAAAACGATAACGATTCACGGATCGTTCCTCACATAAAGTGATAGGGGCGGTGTGGATACCCAGGCCGCCCCTATCTTGAATGATATTACTTATTTAACAGGCGCTACAATCCCGAGCGAGGTAATATCTGAAAGTTCCACTTTTGGTTGGTCCACGATCCAGCCGGTAAAGCGATCTTTCCGGAAGGCCTGTACATTTTGAGAATAGAATGGAATGATGTATACCACATCGTTATGCGTAATTTCCTGCATTTGCCATACGATCTCAACGCGTTTGGCTTGATCCAGTTCGACCGCCTGTTTGGTGTACAAATCGTCATAGGTTGGGTTTGAATAACCCGTTTCACTGCTGCCTGTGGGGATTTCGTCTGTCGTCATCACGCTCAACAGCAAACTGGGATCGGGATCCGAGCCCCAGCCCCAAAGCATAATATCGAAGTCGAATGCGGGGCAGCAAGCAGCCGTCAGCGCATCCGGGTCCATGGCCTGGGCTTCCAACTTAATGCCGATATCTCCCCACATTTCACTCAGCAGTTCGGCCATGCGTGGCGAGTCGATGCTGTCACTGGGCCAATTGATGCGGAAGGTAAGGTCGCGGGAGCCATCCGGCATGTCGCGCACGCCGTCACCGTCGGCATCCACATAACCAGCGTCATCCAGGATTTGGTTGGCTTTGGCGACATCATATTCATAGTCTTTCAGGTCGGTGTTATACCAAATACCAAGACCATCCGGCAAAAGCTCGGTTCCCGGTGTGCCCAAACCAAGCAGGACCACGTCAATGATCTTCTGCTTGTCAGTTGCATGAGCCATGGCAAGGCGCACATTGCGGTCAAGCAGGGCCGGGTGACCTGTGCAAATGCCGTCCCCAGGAGGACAATTTTCAGGTGTTACCTGGTTGATGATTATGTCGGTAACTCCTGGAGCAAATGGAGCGCCAGTCACAACTTCCACATTTGGATCGTCGCGCAGGGTCGCCACAGCGGTGTTTGGCATTTCGGTGATCATATCCACTTGTCCGGTTTTGATCGCCTGAACAAGCGCATCCTGATTTTCAAAGGTCTGGAAAATTAACTCGTCAACTTTGGGAACCGTACCGAAATAATCCTTGTTCACTGCAAGATGAACGAACTCGTTTTGCTTATATTCGACCATCTTGAATGGGCCGCTGCCGATCATCGCGGTGTTTTCGAATTCGTATCCGTCTTCATTTTCCCAAATGTGCTTTGGCAGAATGAAAAGGAAGACAAGTTGTGAGTCCAGGTTTGGAATGGCCTCTGACAAGGTGAGCACGACTTCATTGTTGGCTGTTGCCTCAACACTTTCAAAATAAGTGGTGTAATCAGCCATCCATGGATAGCCTTCCGTATTGGCATATAAGTTGTAGGTAAAAACAACATCCTCGGCGGTAAGCGGCACTCCATCATGCCATTTAACACCGTCGCGGATCTTAAAGGTATAAGTCAGCGCATCGTCGGAAACCTGCATGCTTTCTGCAAGACCCAACTTGAACGTCCCATCGAGCTGCAGCTGATACATCGTGTCGTATACCAATCCAAACATGGTATAGGATTCCGCCAATACCGCCGCCCCCGGGTTGAGGGTATCCGGGCTGCCGGCATAACCAACCCGCATCGTGACGGGTTGCTTCGCACCCAGACCGCTGCATGCTGAAAGAATCAATGCAGCAAGTACAAGAATATAAAGTGACTTTTGTTTCATATCTTCTCCTCTCCGAACATTGGTTTATGTCTCCCTAAAAACAACCTGCGCCAGGGCAGAACTCATCCGCCAGGGCGCAGGCTATTCATCGTTACGGGCTAATAACGACTGTTTTTTTAAGCACAGTAGGGAAACGTTCATCGCCCTGCATTTTACTGTATTTTTGGATTTCGTGAAAGTTTGAATTAATAATTTATCGAAAATCTAAGGTAAGATATGAAAATTGCTGAAATTCAATAAAGGAAGAAAAATATGGAAACTCCCAAGCTGTTAGAAAAATATGAACGAAATGGCTGGCCCTCTCTCAAAAGGACAGATCTCAAACCACCGGTGGGATTAAATCTCTCGCTTCTGACTTCCCTCGAACGGATCCGGTCGCACTCACTTTCATCCCAGGGACAGATTGCCTGCATCAAGGACGGCGAGACACTTTCCGACGTTTTCACCATGTCTGCAAACGGAAGCTGGCTTTCACGCGTCACCACAGACCGTCCGCTCGCCGCATTTTGGGATGACGAGATTCCAGATTGGTCGCCAGACGGCAAGTGGCTGGCATTTTGCATCAAAGGCCATGTCCACATTGTTCCACACACTGGCGGCTTGCCAAAAAAAATCACGGATTTTTCTACCGCCGCCAGCGGTCCGCGTTGGATGCCCGATTCTAACGGACTGATCGTTACCGTCGAACGGAATGACATAGATCAATTGCTCCTTACCGACCGTGATGGGTCCTGGCCTCGGGCATTGACTACCGATCCCATCGGCGATCATTGGGATGCGCGCCCTTCGCCAGACGGGAAATTTATCGTCTTCAACCTGCGCCGCTTTGATGACCTGAACCGCCTGGATATTGTCCTGCTTGAAATAGCCTCTGGCAAACAAATTACTTTATATGGAAAACCATCCACACGTGCAATGTCGCCGAAGTGGTCGCCCGATGGAAAGCGGATTTCATTCATTGCACAGGAAACCCAGCACGAAGAACTATATCTCGTCAAACCCGATGGCGAAGGTTTGCATCCGCTCACCAAAGCGGGACAGAACATCTTTCAATACGAATGGTCGCCTTCCGGAAGGCAGATGCTCGCGGTGGTGAACAATAACGGATCGTTTGAGTTAATGCTTGTCGAAACAGAATCAGGCTCAATATCCGAATTAAGAAGCGAAGTGGGACTCCACTCAAATCCAAATTGGGCAAAGGATGAATCTTATATCACCTTCGAGTTTGAGAGTCCAACTCTTCCGCCCGACCTGTACCGTATGGATCTGAAAAGCAAGCAGGCCGCACAGCTTACTTTTTCAAATCCGCCTGCCATGCAAAAACATAAATTTATTGCGCCCGAGATTGTTACATATAAAAGTTATGACGGGCTGGAAATCCCAGCTTTTTTATATCGTCCTGAAAAATCAAATGGCGCGGCAATTTTATACCCGCATGGCGGGCCGAAAGACCAATACGGTTTTGCATGGGATGAAATCGCCCAATACTTTGTTGCGAAGGGATATACCTATCTGGCGCCTAATTATCGCGGCTCAACAGGTTATGGAAAGGATTTTGAACGCGCCAATTACAATAATTGGGGCGTAGGAGATACCCAGGATTGTTTGCATGGCGCAAAGTACCTGAAAACATTCAAGGAGATCAAACCAGACCGCATCGGCATTGCCGGTGGCAGCTACGGCGGTTATATGACCATCAATGCACTTTCACGCGACCCTGAATATCTATTTGCATGCGGTATTGCCAAGTATGGCGATGCAAATCTGGTGAGTTCGTGGGCGCAATGCGAAAAGCGTTTGAGACTTTACACGGAGGTCTTTTTAGGACATCCCTCTGAAAACCTCGGGACTTATCTTAAGGGCTCCCCCATCACGGAAGCGAAGAATATTCAAAAACCTGTTTTGATCTTGCATGGATTGTTGGATACCGTCGTTCCTCCTGAAGCCAGTGAAGAATGGGTGGAAGCTTTGCGCCATGAAGGCAAAACTTTTGAATATAAAACCTATGACGATGAACCGCATGGTTTCCTGCGGCGCGAAAATCTTATTGATGTATATGCGCGCATGGAACGTTTCCTGGATTGGTACCTGTTGCCAAAATGATATAACAGTATGTTTTGAATTTGAGTGGTTTTTTGATTGATGTTTTTTGTAGAGAAGATATGAGGTGATTTAATGGCTACGCGCAATATAAAATACTTCAACTTTGCAGAACTTACCTGGGATGCAGTTGCCCGCTTGCCTCGGGATACACCTCTTGTGATTCCCCTCGGCTCAGTCTATGACCATAACCTGCTCGCCGAACAATTAAGCTATCCTGATCAAATCGGACTCCTGCCGGCCTTCCCGTTTGGTTGGCGCGGCAGCGGGCTCGAACTGCCTGAGCGGGTATTTATGCAATATATTGTCAACTTACTGGACAGCCTACGAGATGATGGCTTTACTCGCGTTTATTGCCTTGCACCGCAAGGATTCGACCCGCAATCCAGTTTCATCCTTGGTTATTCAGCCTCCTTTCTTCGTTTGCCAAATCAGGTTCATTATATGGAACCAATCTTTTTCCCTCCGGATAGCGAACGCGATAAAGTAATTCTCATCCCAATTGGTCACACTGAGCAGCATGGTTTTCACCTGCCCCTCCTGGTCGACACGCTCATCATAGAAGCCATAGCACAAGGCACAGCCTCTTTATTGCCTACGCGCAGTTGGTCATTACCAGTCATGCCATACGGGGTCAGCACACATAGATCGTCCTTTGCAGCAACTATGAACGCCGGCGGACGGGCCTTTGAAGATTTCTGGGTGTCAGTGATCGACATCCTGGTCTCGCGCGGTTTCAATCGCTTTTATTTTATGAGCGGACATGGCGGCAATTCATCGTTTCTCGTAAACATAGTTAAATATGCTGGAGAACGCCACCGCCGAATCTTTTGCGCCACAGCCTGGCTGCATACTTCAGGAAGGATGGGCGCACAGGCATTGGAAAAACACCGCACATCCAATATAGGCGGTATGGGGCATGCGGGCGAATTGGAAACATCCTATCTCCTATATTTACGCCCGGATCTATGTCACATGGAACGCGTTGTCGATGAAACTGATTTCGTAACCACCCCCGACTATTATATGGACTGGATCGAAGGAGGTTCCCTCGTTGCGAATCCGCCCTGGGAAGACGACACAAAAACGGGTGCGTATGGGGCGGGAAGTCATGGGACAGCGGAGAAAGGCCGCCTTTGGCTTGAAGCCGCCATCAAGGAAAAAGCTGACCACGTGGAACAAATTCACGAACAGCATGAGCGGCGCGAAAAGAGAAGAAAGGATGGATATGGATTATGGGGAGGGTACAAATAACCTCAATCAAAAAAAGGTTGTGCAATTTATAATTGCACAACCTTTTTTAAAATTAAGGAACTCACAGTATCATTTCTTAACCTCGAAGGTAACCTTCATGCCGCAAAAAGGATGCTTTCCAACCTTCAAGGTCCAGATTGCTGTGTATTCCCCCTCAGCCTTTGGCGCGGTAAACGAGACGCCTACCGCCACCTGCCTGCCAGGCGCCACTGTCGAGGATAGATCCTGAATTAGCCTGCCATCATGGCGGTAACCACTCTTATAAACAAAATCAATTGTATTGCCCGTCCATGTTTTTGTGCCGGTATTAATTACTGTCCAATATGCGACAAAGCTTTTTCCCGCTGCAACCACCGCTCCTTTTGGATGACTCTTCGCTATAACAACACATGTCCATGGTTTGCTCGTATAGGGAATGGAGGAGGTTGAAGAATCTCCTCCCGCAACAATGTTGCCCGAATCAATGGGTATCACAGGGGTCGAGGTGAAAAGAGAGAAGAAAAACGTGGCTGTGGGAGTTGCTAAAGTTGGGGTTACGGAAGGTGTCAAAGTGGAGGTTGGAGGTCTCAGCGCGGTAGCAGTCTGTGTTTGAGCTGCGGCTGCGGTTTGCACGATCGCAGTCCCCAGCACTTCCATCGACCGTGGTTCCGATATTGGAACGGGTGGAGGTGTGAAGGCGCAGGCAGGTAAAAATGATATCAAGACCAGCCAGTCTGTAATTTTCTTGAATTTCCTATGATTCACTCGTTCACCTAATGATTTGTTAAAGTATAACATGCGTCAAGTATTGTATCTTTTAATAAACTCTTCACCCTTTTTAATGAATTCATCATGGTCGTCAGGCACAGGGGCGGACGCCATTAAATCCTGGGTCTTCTCGCGCAAGACCTGCCGCGCGGGCGGCGCGCCCGCTTCCTGCCATTTTTCCATGCTGTAATGTGGGTACACATTGCTGGTATAGTATCCATTCTTATAGTTTCGCAGGGTGGAAGGTTGATTCAGAAAATTCTTTCCGGGACCCACCCTGGCAATTTCATCCACGGCCGAGTTGACATCGTCCAGCTGGAAGCCAGCATGCAGACGCAGCGCCTGGTCAATAATCTCGTGGGCGTGCACGAAGGTCGTTGGTGAGATCGATTTCGATCCAAGAGAATCTCCAATGAACGGAGCCAGGTGTCCGTGCGAGAGAAGAAGCGCGAGCGTATTCATCCAATAGGTATCTGCGGAAATCAAGTCCATGCCCCAGCCCGTGCCGCTGCCCGACGTCGAACAATGCGGAATGCCGTAGTATTTCATCATCTCGGAACAGGCCACGCTGATAAGAATGCTTTGCGGATCGTAGAAGTTAAGCATGGTGCGCATATCGAAATAAACGGGCAGCATGCCGAGTAAAATCGGCGCGCCTTTTTTTATGGTTTGACTGATGACCAGACCTGCGAGAAGTTCCGCCATGAGCAGCGTGAGCGTGCCTGCAGGCGTCAGCGGCGTGGATGCGCCCGCCATGCTGTAGTTTGAGAAGATGATCGGCAAGCCGCGTTCGATGGAGATTTTCATCTTATCCACTGTGCCCGCATTCATCACCAGCGGGCTGACGGGGTTAAAGTATGGCATGATAAATGGCTTGCTTGCGAGGTCGCCATGAAGCATTTCATACATCTGCAATACATCGGGGAATTTATTTTCATCCGAAACAAGCAGGACCAGTGGCTTGGTGGTATTGGCGATATGTTCAAGCGAACCATACAGATCGCCCAATTCTTCAGGGACGTCCCGCACAATGCCAACCGTGGAGATCACATCATAATGCTGGAGGCTCGAACCCAGGCGGACAAGGTCTGCAAAGTTTTGCCTTTTGAATATATCGAGTGTTTCATCAAATGGATTCTGGTAGAACAGCGCAGTGACTCCCACGCCAAAACGTAACCGGTCTTCTCCCAGCTTAAATTTATGCGCTCCGCGGCGGTCAAATATATCGATCGTCTTTGGCGCAGACTTGATTGCATCCTCCACGATCTCTTGCGGAAATTTGATGATCCTGTCCTGCGACTGCAAGCTAAGTTTCCGTTCGAGTATTTGCAGGATTGGAGGTGAATCCACGCGTACGCCTGTCTGACTTAATACATGCAATACATTTTTATGTGCTTCCTGAATTTGCTCTGCACTCATCATGGTCAAGTGTGGGCGGACATTGTTCATCAAAATAAATTCTCCTGAACACAATTTTTTGGGGAGGTTCTTGCAGCTATTTTCAATAATCACGGATGCCTTCGAATATCCCCTGCCTGGATACATCTTCTGCCTCGCTTAATAAACGGATC
>CAZEGE010000048.1:0-23522 GCA_964511765.1 uncultured Anaerolinea sp. | reverse complement strand
AATAAAATAAGCCGTCTTTATTGGAACTTCCCATTTATTGATTAAAAACCTACGAATCGTTAACAGGATTCTTGCATAAGTCGCTTAATATTTAATCATTAAATACGATTAGCAAGGAGTCCTAAAATGGGAAGAATTATTGGCATTGACCTTGGCACCACCAACTCGGTGGTCGCTGTTATGGAAGGCGGCACGCCCACTGTCATTACAACGGCGGAAGGCGGTCGTCTCTGCCCTTCCGTGGTCGCATTCAACAAGAATAGCGAACGCATGGTGGGACAAACCGCCAAACGGCAGGCTGTTATCAATTCAGATAATACTGTCTATTCCATTAAACGTTTCATGGGACGGCACTTTGAAGAGACCAGTGTCGAACGCGGCATGGTTCCATATAAAGTAATCGAAGGACCAGCCAATGACGTGCGCGTCAAAATCCCTGTTACAGGGAAGGAATACTCTCCGCAAGAGATCAGCGCGATGATCCTGGGCAAGCTCAAATCTGATGCCGAAGCATACTTGGGGCAGTCGGTCACGCAGGCAGTCATCACCGTCCCTGCATATTTCAACGACAGTCAACGCCAGGCTACAAAAGATGCGGGCAAGATAGCCGGCCTGGAAGTCTTGCGTATCATCAATGAACCAACGGCGTCCGCCCTGGCTTACGGCCTGGATAAGAAAAAGAATGAAACAATTTTAGTCTTTGACCTGGGCGGCGGTACATTTGATGTATCTGTCCTCGAAGTGGGTGAAGGCGTAATCGAAGTCAAATCCACAAATGGTGATACTCACCTGGGCGGCGACGACTGGGATCAGAAGGTTACCAATTGGGCCGCAGATGAATTCAAGAAAGACCAGGGTATTGACCTGCGAACCGACAAACAGGCCCTGCAGCGTTTGCGCGAAGCCGCAGAAAAAGCCAAGATCGAACTTTCCACAGTCATGGAAACCGAGATCAACCTGCCTTACATCACGGCCGACGCAAGCGGACCCAAACACTTACAACTAAAACTCACACGCGCCAAATTCGAGCAAATGACCAATGATCTGCTTGAACGTTGTCGTAAACCATTTGAATCTGCGCTCAAAGACGCCAACTTGTCTGCAGAGAAACTCGACGAAGTAGTTCTTGTTGGGGGTTCATCGCGCATGCCGATGGTTCAGGATTTGGTGCGCAGTTTGACGAATGGTAAAGAGCCCAATAAAGGTGTCAATCCAGATGAAGTTGTTGCGATTGGCGCAGCCATTCAAGCCGGCGTGCTCGGCGGTGATGTGAAAGATATTTTGTTGCTGGATGTCACTCCACTTTCGCTCGGTGTGGAAACGATGGGCAGTGTGATGACTGTGATGATCGAACGCAACACCACCATTCCTGTCCGCAAGACCGAAACTTATTCGACAGCTGCAGACAACCAGACCGCCGTGGACATTCACGTCCTGCAGGGCGAACGCCCAATGGCAAATGACAATATGAGCCTGGGAAGATTCCGACTGGATGGAATTCCACCGGCCCCACGCGGTATCCCGCAAGTGGAGGTGACCTTTGACATCGATGCAAACGGCATCCTGCATGTGACTGCAAAAGATAAAGCCACAGGCAAGGAACAAAAGGTTGCCATCACTGCTTCGACGAACTTGAACAAGAACGACATCGAACGCATGGTACAGGAAGCGCGCCAGAACGAAGCCGCGGATAAACAACGCCGCGAAGTGATCGAAGTGAAAAACAATGCCGACAACCTCGTGTATCAAACAGAAAAGGCATTGCGCTAACTTGGTTATAAAGTTCCTTCTGGGTAACACGACTCCATCAAAGCCAAGGTCAATGAATTGAAGCAAGCCGCGCAAGGCGAGGATGTGGACAAGATCAGGAAACTCACCGAAGAGTTGCAAAACACATTCCACGCGCTCAGCCAGCAGCTATATGCTCAAGGTGAAGCACAAGCACAAGGACAACCTCAAGATGGAGGATCGTCTGCACCACAGGATGGGGATGTGATCGATGGTGAAGTAAAAGAGTAACGATAAAAAACCCCGAGGTCTTTGAGACCTCGGGGTTTTGCTTTCAAGAGAGAAAATAAATCCCGCAACAGGAGCCGTTATCCCTGAGTCGGATGCGTCGCGGGAGCGGAGACCGGCTTTTTGTTTTGGGGGAAGAGTTTATCGATCACTGCTGCGAGGATGCGATACGTCAACAGGAACAGCAAACTGCCCACGGAAATCCAATAATAGTTTTGCGCCCAGCCTGCGCTGGCATCTGTGCCGCTAAACAAGCCGTGGAAAATTCCCAACAGGTACATTCCAAAACTGCCGTAGTGCAGGAAGCGCCATGATTTCTGCCCGATGATGGGGCGGATGTAAAAAGTGAGCGCCAGGACGGCCCAGGTATAAAATGCGATCTGACCGATGCCCACCCAGAATGGGCGATAGCCCACCGTGCTGAACGGGATGAGCAGTTGCAGCAGGGTGAAGTTAATATAATGATCGCCGAGAATCACGATGGCATGAAATGCTGCAAAAGCCAGGCCCAGGAGACTTACATATTCATGCAAAGCAAATGCGGCGGGTGCACCAGGCCACAGGCGCGCCATCTTGTTGGTGATGCCAAGGCCGAGCGCCATGGAAAGCCAAAGCAAACTCAAGGATACAAAGGCCGTGGCGCGCGAAAGATACCAATAGGCTTTGGGGGCGTCGCCGCCGAGAGAGAATGACATATTGGGCAGCCAGGCTGGCAGGATCAATACTGCGACAAGCAGTCCAACGGTCATGGCGACCAGGAACATCAAAAATGATTGGATGTTTACGGATGATTCATATTCAATTTGATCTGAAGGGTTTATAGACATAATTTTCTCCTTACAAATACTGATTAATTCGCCGGCTGTAAAACGTATGTCCATTTTCAAGGACGATGATCCCGGCCAGCATGGGATCAGACTCGATCCACCTTAATCCTTCTTCGCCGCCCAAAATAAGCACGGATTTCGCGGCGGCTTCGGCTTCCATGACTGTCGGCGCGACGACGGTTGCGGTCATCACATCCGTGTCGGCTGGCTGACCTGTATGAGGATCAATAATATGGTGACGCAGTAATCCATTTTGGTTCCAGCGGCGACGATCCCTGCCGGAGGTGGCAACGCCACAGCGATTCAATTTCAGGGTTTCAAAATCGGTATCTTTCACAAAGGGATTCTTCACGCCAATCTGCCATGGCTCCCCGCTTGCAAGTGAATCGCTAATGGCAATATCGCCAGCGGCATTCATTAATACAGAGCCATATTCCTGGAGTCTCTCAACAGTATGATGCGCCGCCCAGCCTTTCGCTACACCGCCAAAATCCAGATGGACACCGTAAGGCAGACATATCGTTTGGGCTTTTTCATCCCATAACACAAGGGAAAGCGGATTCACCGCTGTTAAAACCTGGTTTTCATATATATTTTGAAGACGCGGCAGATCTTCAAAACTCTGGTCATAGCCTGCTTCCAACATGGCATCCAACACTGTCGGCGTGACCAATCCATTCGTGATCGTTTCCGCCGACAAGGCATACTGGAATACATCCCAGAGCGTTTCGCTCACTTCCACAGGCTGGTCAAATGTTCGGTTCAGGCGGGACAGCTCGCTGTCAATCCGGAAGCGGCTGAGAGCCTGCTCCCAGTCTTCGAACCAGTCCGGGACTTTATCCAAAATGGAAGGAGCGGAATCCGTCGCTCCTTCCAATATTGCGAGCATTTCGCCACCCATGGCGCGGAATGGCAAACGATGCAGCATTAAGATGAACCGGTTGAGGTAACAGGAGCGCCGCCCCCACCGCCGCCGTTACCGCCGCCGCCACCTTTACCCCCGGTTTGGACAATGATCTGAGTCTGCGGGGCGTTTCCGCCCAGCAGAATGGGGCCGGTTGGCAAAGTTGGCTGAACTTCAACCACCACCGGAGCGGCTTCTTGTACAGGCTGTGGAGGAGACAAGACAGCCTGTTCCTGGGCGTGTTTCAAAGCGGATACGCGATCCGGACCAGCAAACAAATTCCATAAAACCAGCGCGAGCGCCATCGAACCCGTGGCAATCACGACCTGTATGTCGTTCCAATTTCGAGGGGCCGGTTTGTTTGCCATGTTAAATGCTCCTGCTAAACAAGTTGGTATTAATCATCGTGCTCGTCTTCATGCTGATCTTCATGATTACCGCCACCGGTATTACTTCCATTCCCACCACCATTATTGTTACCACCGCCGCCACTATTACCCTTGACTTGAGCAATCACCGTGACAGGCAACTTGGAAATGGAAAGGATGCGCCCATCCAGGCTTAAATACACAAGGTCGCCGGATGAAAATGTGACGAGGTACACATCTACACCTTCAAATTGGGTAACTTCCACGCTAAATAGATCAGTTCGGCCCAAGACCTTGGCGGCGAAGTCAGCGGCAGCTTCAGGCGTGAGGTTCTCAACCTGGGTGGGGACAACCACAGGGGCAAACGAATCGCTGATCATTTCCACTCCTGCGGTGGGTTGCACTTGAACGGTTGCGACTGCTGCTGTCTCGCTTGAATTCACAACCTTCTGATACGCCGATGCCACGCCGAATAAAACGGCCAGCATAAACGTGGTCAAAGCCGCTGAAATAAATAAGGTACTTTTTCGCATGATATTAGTCTCCTTTTTGACTGTATAAGGTATACGTCGCTTCCACATCCAAAAAGTTACTGATATGAAAATTAGAATTTCCTTAGAAAGCCGTACAGTCACGCTCTGATGAAAGTCAGGCTTTATTCTGCAGTACAAGGCGCTGCACAAGCATGTATAATCTTCCCATGCAAAAGAAAATCAAAAACATCTGGGTCGCCTCCATTTTGCTTTTACTGGCAATCGGCCTGTATTACACTCCGCCTATTCATGACCGCCTTGCAACACGCGTGGAACTCCTGCGCACAAGAATTATCTATTTTTTAAATCCACCCAGCCAGGCCGTTTTTCAACCAAGCGGACAAACGGACTTAACCATTGAAACCGTGATCGGGACGACTCGCGCTGAATACTTGCTGACCTTAACTCCGAAGGCGTCTTCGACTCCGGAGGCTGGACCTACGCTTTTACCGACGATCACCACTACGCCCCTGCCTGCTTCGGTTATCCTGCCGGGCGTTATCTACGTCGACCAGCACAACCGCTGGAATTACTGCGGTCCTGCAAACCTGACCATGGCGCTTAACTTCTGGGGCTGGAAGGGAAACCGTGATGACGTCGCCAAGGTGGTCAAGCCTGGCTCAGGCGACCCAAAAAAGAATTTTATTGAACAAGGCCTGCCTGATAAAAATGTAATGCCGTATGAACTCGTGGACTTTGTCAACGAAAACACGGAATATCGCGCCCTCTCCCGCTACGGCGGCGAAGAAGCGCTCGTCAAACGATTGATCGCCGCCGGTTTCCCTGTCGTGGTTGAAAAAGGCTATTACGAACGCGATTACAACGGAAAAATCGACTGGCTCGGACATTATCTTTTCACTACAGGGTACGATGATGCCCGCGGCGGATTTATCGTGCAGGATGCCTATCTCAAACCGGGCAAGGACCTTTTGAGTGAATATGCCGACTACCAGGATGGCTGGCGTTCCTTCAATTATCTTTTCATGGTAGTTTATCCCGCAGACCGTGAAGCGGAAGTATTGGAATTGCTGGGTCCCTGGACAAATGAAAAATGGGCCTCACAACATGCGCTTGAACTGGCTGAAAAGGAAATCACATCTTTAAATGGGAACGACCTGTTCTTCGCATGGTTCAACAAAGGCACCAGTCACGTGGCATTGCAACAATATGTGGATGCCGCCATGGCGTACGACCGGGCCTTTCATTTATATGCAAACTGGAATACGGACCTTGGAAACCCTCCCTACCGCATCATGTGGTATCAAACCGGGCCATATTTTGCCTACTATTACTCGGCTCGATACCAGGACGTGATCAATCTGGCAAACACCACGTTGAACGACACGATCTCGACACCCACGCTTGAAGAATCCCTGCTATGGCGCGGACGTGCGTATTATCAAATTGGCAATACCAAAAATGCAGTTGCTGATTTCCGCGCAGCGCTACAAGTCCACGTGAACTGGCCCCCTGCGGTGCAGGCTCTTCAGGATTTAGGATTGCAACCGTAGTTTAATAGTTCAATAGTTGTATAGTTGGGTAGTGTCATTCGCCTGGTAAAACAACAACCCAATAATAAAACAAGGATGGAAATGTTGTGGCAAAGATTGAACGGTTTGAAGATTTGCAAAGTTGGCAAAAGGCTCGCCAACTTGCCGATTTGATTTACGACCTGACCCAACATCCAAAATTTTCAAAAGACTTCCGTTTGATTGGTCAGATCCAAGATGCAGCTGGCTCGGTCATGCACACCATAGCCGAAGGTTTTGACGCTGGGACAAATCCTGAATTCATTCGCTTCCTTAAAATCTCAAGGCGTTCTGCCAGTGAGGTGCAATCTGAGTTGTATCTTGCGCTTGACCGCAATTACATAACCCAGGATGAACTCACAACAGCCTACAACCTCGCAACCGAAACCAAACGTCCAATCAATGGCATGATAGGATACTTACGAAAATCCAAACCGCCCAACTAACTACCTAACCATCCAACTACTTAACTATGAAACTATTACACTTTGCCGACGCACATATCGACATGGCCAACTATGGCAGGCATGACCCTGAAACGGGTTTGCCCGTCCGTGTTCTCGACTTTCTCAAATCCCTCGATACGATCGTTGATACTGCCATTTCAGAAAAAGTGGATATGGTCATCTTTGCGGGCGACGCATATAAAGATCGTTCACCCGCACCGACCTTTCAACGCGAGTGGGGCAGACGGATTATGCGGTTGTCACAGGCCAGGATTCCAACCTTGCTCTTGGTTGGCAACCACGATATTTCTCCCGCCGCCGGGCGTGCTCATGCCTTGCAGGAGTTCAAAACCTTGCAGGTGCCGTATGTGCGAGTGCTGGATGAACCATGCTTCCTCAAACCAGATGATTTGTGGAACCTGCCCCTTCAGGTAATTGCCATGCCATGGATTGCTCGTTCAGGGCTGATGGCAAACCTTGAAATGAGCGGGACTGAAACTGAAAAAATTTATGAGAATATTGAAGAACGTATTTCAGGTCTTGTAAATAATTGGATCCAGGGGGCAGATAAAAACCTGCCCATCATTCTTACAGCCCATGCCTCTGTGCAGGGCGCATCCTTTGGCGGCGAGCGTTTGGTGATGCTTGGCAATGATCTGGTGTTATCGGGCTCGATGGTGAAAAATAAAGAATTGGATTACGTGGCATTGGGCCATATTCACAAGCCGCAGGATGTGAATGAAGGTCAGCACCCGCCTGTGATTTATCCCGGCTCCATCGAGCGCGTGGATTTCGGCGAAGTAAAGGAGGACCGCTTCTTCGTCATTGCGGATGTGGAGCGCGGAAACACAAAAGTGGAGTGGATCCAACTCAAAGAGGTAAGAAAGTTCATAGACCGCCGGACAGTTCTAAAGTCCAGCGAGAACGTGACCGAGGCACTTAAAAACGCATTGCCCACACCGAAGGAAATGTTTGAGGCGATTGTGCGGCTTTCGGTGGAATATCCAAGAGAGTGGGATTCACTGATTGACGAATCCGCTTTGCGAAAATATGCCGAGGACACATTTGAATTTCATCTCGTGAAAAGGCCGCAAAGCGAATCGCGCGTGCGCATCCCCGAGGGGCAGGGGGTGAGCAGTTTGAGCCCGCTGGACTTGCTGGCGCAATATTTCGACGCCGCAAAAACAAAAGATGCGGACGAGCTGCAAAAACTCGCGCGGGAAATCATTTCTGAAGAATCGTCTGACATCTGATACTTGACACCTGACATTTCCGCCGTGATACTTGGACATTCCACCCACGCGAGGTAACCATGTCAAAGGAACATTCACGCTATCGCTGGTTCGTCGTTGTTATCTTCTTCCTCTTCATGCTTTTGCACCAGACCGATAAGTTGATGATCGGTTCGCTGCAAGTACAGATCAGCAAGGACTTCAAGATCGATAACACGCAATGGGGATTGGTAAACTCGGGCGCTTTGATCGTGGCCACAATTTTATATCCGATCTGGGGTTATTTATACGACCGCTTCTCGCGCACAAAATTACTTTCATGCGCCTCATTGATCTGGGGCTCCACCACCTGGCTTAATGCCCTGACAAAGACCTTTGGCGGTTTTTTGGTCACACGCGCCTCCACAGGTATTGACGACTCGTCCTACCCCGGCTTGTATACTTTGATCGCAGATTATTTCGGTCCCAACCTGCGTGGGAAAATTTACGGGATCCTGCAACTCGCACAGCCGCTTGGATATCTGACGGGCATGATCCTTGCCTTAATGGTCGCACCTGCCATTGGCGGCTGGCGTTCTGTGTTTTACCTCACCGGCTCGCTGGGATTGGTGATTGCCATGCTGATTTACTTCGGCGTGAAGGAAATGCCGCGCGGCAAAGCCGAGCCCGAATTTGAAGACATGGCTGAAATGCAGACCTTCAAATTCTCATGGAAGGCAGCCAGGGAAATCTTCAAAAAGAAAACCATGTGGTTTGTCTTCCTGCAGGGATTTGCAGGCGTCTTCCCGTGGAATGTGATCACTTTCTTCTTCTTCGCCTATCTTGAAAGGGAACGCGGCTACGACGCGAACGGCATTCTGTTCACCATGGCGCCCGTCATCCTGATCCTCGCCAGCGGATATTTCGTCGGCGGCGCGCTTGGTGATTTCGCTTTCAAATACACCCACAAAGGACGCATCATTGTTTCAAGCATCGGCGTTTTGATGGGCGCTCTTTTCATGTACCTGGCCATCACCACGCCCATCGCAGCCAGGAATCAATTCTTCATCTTTATGTGCATCACCGCCATCTTCATGCCGCTTTCCTCTGCCAACGTCATCGCAACGGTTTATGATGTCACCGTTCCAGAAGTCCGCTCAACAGCGCAGGCCACGGAATACTTTATAGAAAATGCAGGAGCGGCGTTTGCTCCCATCATCACCGGCGTGATCGCCGATGCATTTAATCTCAAGACCGCCATCCTGCTGATCTGCACCGCAGCCTGGATCCTATGCTTCTTCTTTTATCTCGGCGCGATCTTTACCATCGATAAAGATACAAAAGACCTGCGCCGCCAGATGGCGGAACGCGCTAAGTCAATGTAAACTCCGGCATGCGACGGGGAATTGTTGCGTTTTTACTTACCATTGGCGCAAATGTGGATGTTCCACCCTAGATGATTTAGCTTTACAAAATATGTCACAATTTTTTAGGGCATATTCACTTTGGGTTGCTGATTCTTTTTGAGGGAAAGATTCAGACGCCGGAGCGACAAGGAGGCGAGGGCTTTTCGAATCGCAGGGATGCGAAAGATGAGGAAGATGGCGAGGATCAGTCCATAGATCAACGGACGGATAACGTCTCCCGACAATGAGAAGAAATCGCCTTTCTTGCTCCACGCAAAATGTAAGACTGCAAGCGGTGCGATAAAGTAAACGAGTTTGTGCAGGCGTTTCCAGTTTTTGCCGAGACGTTTTTTCCAAATATCGAATGAGGTGAACGCGAGCGGGATCAGCAAAAGGAAGGTGATCAGGCCAACGACGATATATGGTTTTTGCAAAACGGTTTCAATCATGAGACTCCACGCAAGGCCGTAATCCAGATCCACAAAAATGATGACGTGGATGGTAGCATACATGAAGGCGTACAAACCCAGTGCACGCCGACGTTTGAGCGGTTCACTCCATTTGAAGATGGTGTTGATGGGCGTGCAAAGCAGCGAAAGCACAAGCAGGGTGATGGCATGACGGCCTGTGCGCTGTTCCAGCTCCTGGATGGGATTGATGGAGAATGAGCCAGTCAGCAATTCGTAGATAATCCACACGAAGGTGGACCAGGCATATATATGAATGGCAATTTGTAGAGGGGTGTAACGGGAAAAGAATTTCATTTGCAATAGTCCATGGGGATTTCGGAAGTCTGCCTTGGCAGACTTCCGTCTTAAAGGCTTTAAACTGATTTCAGAAATCCAAAATTTAATAATTCAAATTCAGGTCCATGCCATCATACAGGCTGGCGACCTGTTCGCCGTAACCGTTGAA
This sequence comes from uncultured Anaerolinea sp., assembly GCA_964511765.1. Classification (GTDB taxonomy): domain Bacteria; phylum Chloroflexota; class Anaerolineae; order Anaerolineales; family Villigracilaceae; genus Villigracilis. Next base: position 13,367 of record CAZEGE010000048.1, on the reverse strand, counting down.
GGGCAGGGTGGCTCTGCGGCTGAGTTCTCCGATGCGGCGCTCGGAAGCCTGCGACCAGCGCGGATGATCCACTTCTGGATTCACATTGGCATAAAAGCCGTACTCATTGGTTGCAATTGAATTCCATAAAGTATTGGGTCTTTCAGCAGTCAACTCGATCTTGACGATGGATTTGATGGATTTGAACCCATATTTCCAGGGCACAACGAGGCGGATGGGCGCGCCGTTTTGCGCCAGCATGTTTTCGCCATACATGCCCGTTGCGAGGATCGCCAGGTCATTCATGGCTTCGTCCAAACGCAAGCCTTCCTGATAAGGCCAGGGATAGAACGGGCTGCCCTGACCCTTCATTTCTTCGGGACGAAAAACGGTCTCAAAGCGCACATACCTGGCGTCGGATGTCGGTTCGACCATGGCAAGCAAACTCCGGAGCGGGAAACCATTCCATGGGATGACCATGCTCCAGGCCTCCACGCAGCGCAGGCGATAGATACGTTCCTCCTGCGGGAACAGGCTCAACAGGTCTTCCACGCCAAATGTCTGCGGCTTGTTGACGAGACCGCCGATTTCCACTGTCCATGGCGTAGTGGTAAAGTTTTTGGCCAGGGAAGCCACTGCTTCCTTGTTTGTGCTAAATTCATAATAATTGTTGTAGTTGGTGATATCTTTAAAGGAATTGGCCGGGTTACCCAATTCATCGGTCTTTGCCGGACCTGCGTCAACCCCTGGAGCAACTGTGCTTTGAGCCACTTCTGGCACACAGGCGGCGAGCGCCATGCTCCCCGCCACGACACCCGCGGCTTTGATAAAGTCACGCCGTGAAAGATAAACCTGTTTGGGGGTAATTTCAGATGAACGAACAGGGATGGATTTAAATGGATTGCTCATGATTTTTCTCTCCTATTTCTGGAATTATTGGGATTCAGCCAATAATGTCTGAATGGCGGCTTCGGTTTCCTGGTATCTGCCTTCACCAATATGGATGTAGCGAAGGTGTCCGTTCTTATCGATCAGGTAAAGCGTCGGCCAGTAACGATTTTTATAAGCCTGCCATGTCGCGCCGTCATTATCCTGTGCAACGGCGTACTCAATTCCATAATCTGAAACGGCGGCTTGCAGGTTTGTCAGGTTCGCTTCAAATGAAAATTCAGGATAATGATTGCCGATGACGACGAGTCCCCGATCGCGGTATTTCTGGTCCCATTCCTTCAACGAAGGAATCACATGCTGGCAGTTAATTCAGCCAAATGTCCACATGTCGATTGCCACCACTTTACCGCGCAAATCTGCAAGGCGGAGCGGCGCATCCACATTCAGCCAGATATCATTGGTCAGTTCGGGAGCAGGCCCAAGGTCCGGCAGGGAAGCGTTGTCTGCCGGCGGGACAAGTTCATAAGAATTGGATGCGCTGGCACAGGCAGTCAATAATAAAAGTAATCCAAGTAATCCAAGTAATGATCGTTTCATTTTTTCACCTTTACGATGAGTTGATTTTAGGAAAACTTTCTTACAAAAGGATTACATAAGAGTGAGAGTTTTGTTAAGGTAAATTAAACGTGAAGCGGCTGCCCTGCCCCGCATCACTTTCAACCTTCAGCTCGCCGCCATGGGCCTGGACGATCCCGCGCGAGATGGCAAGCCCGAGACCTGCCCCGCCTGTAATGCGGCTGCGCGATTTTTCTCCGCGATAAAAACTTTCAAAGATATGCGGCAAGTCCTCTTTGTGGATTCCTTCGCCTGTATCTGAAACGGTCACTTCCACGCCCAGACCTGCCCGCCGAGCATGGACTTTGACTTCGCCCTGACTCGGCGTATGCCGTATCGCATTGCCGATGAGATTGTTGAGCACGCGCCCGATGCGCTGGGTATCCATGGTCACAGGATCAATATCCGCACTTACGCTGCCCTCGAGTTTTACCTGCTGACGAGCGGCCAGTTCGGAAAAGGATTCGAGCGTGTCGGAGATGAGATCCGCCAGGGACGATTTTGCGCGGTCCAGCGGAATGCCGCCTGCGTTCAATTGCGCCATTTGAAACAGGTCATCGATCAAGGCCGAAAGTGAGCGCACATCGCGCTGGGCAGTATTCAAGTAACGCTTGATCGTTTGCGGGTCATCCACCACATCATCTTCAACAGCTTCCAGGATGGCTCGTATGGAAGCCAGCGGCGTTTGCAGGTCATGTCCAACCCAGGCGATCAGGTCTGCACGTAATTGTTCCAATTCGCGTTGTTTACTATCCACGGCTTCGAGTTGTTCCGCCATCTGGTTGAAGGTCTGTGCAAGCAAGGCAACTTCATCACGTCCATGCACAGGGACGCGCGTCTTCAAATCGCCTTCGGCAAGTTTCTCAGCTGCATTTTTGAGCAGATGCACCCGGTCTGTAATGGTGCTTGAAAGAAAATATCCAAGCACCATCGCCATACCGCTCGCAAAGACCAGCAGGACAATCGCAAGCAACAGATCATGCTGGCTGGCAAACATCATCTGCGCGGAGAACCAGACGTTAAAAAAAGTGAGCAGGCTCGATAAAGCGTATCCGCCCAGCAGGGACCAGCGCAGGGTCGGCGAGAGGGACATCCACCCAAAACGATAAGCGAAGTAGCCGGCAAGTACAGACACAAGTGCCGTGACGCCAAGGAACAGCGCCATCAATCCCAATTCATATAAAGGCGGCGCCATCATCATGTTGAAGATGGCGAGTGAGATCAAAAAGATCAGCAGCACCCCTGAAATAAAACGGAGGGTCAAAGTAATGGGTCTTTTCATGGCTCAAACTTATATCCAACGCCCCATACTGTCAGCAGATGTTTTGGCGTAGACGGGTCGCTCTCGATTTTCTCACGCAGACGGCGCACATGCACGGTGACGGTTCCGGGGTCGATATATTCCGCGCCGCCCCACACACGCTCGAGCAATTGATCGCGAGTAAAAACCTGTTTGGGGTGGCGCGCCAAATGGGTAAGCATATCGAACTCCTTTGCAGTCAATTCGATCTGCGCTTCTTTCACTGTGACAATCCGCGTGAGGGGATTAATGGTCATGGCATCAAAGGACAAAATCCGCTCGGACTCCGCCCCAACCTGTTCCCGTCCAGTGCGTCTTAACACGGCCCGCACCCGGCTGACCAACTCCTGCGGGCTGAACGGCTTGACCACATAATCGTCTGCCCCCATTTCGAGCCCGGCAATGCGGTCTATCTCTTCGCGGCGCGCAGTCACCATGATGATCGGCACGTCTGAATGGTCGCGCAGCCAGCGGGTTAAAGAAAGCCCATCCACTTCGGGGAGCATTAAATCCAGGATCACAAAATCCGGTATCTGTCTTTCCAGAATATCCATCGCCTGTCTGCCATCCGATGCAATTTGCACTTGAAAACCTGCGCGTTTCAAGTAAAGGCTCACCACCTCTGCAAGACTCGGCTCATCTTCAACGACAAGGATACGTTTTTCACTCATGGATGAAATCATACTTGATTATTGAGGGAAAGATATTAATAAATCCTTACGGCTTCAGGGTAAATTCATATTTTCGTAAGAATTTGACAGGCAATTCGTAAGAAGTTTCCGGCATCATTGGGCATCTATCAACCAAAAAGGAGATTTCATGAAATCAAAACAAATTCTTTTCAACATGATCCTGTTGACGGCTTTTCTCGTCACTGCATGCGGCAGCACCTCTGCGCCCGAGGCCACGATGGACGGAGCTGAACACACCCCAGCCTCAAGCGAAGATGCAATGATGCCCAAAGAGACGCCGATGACAGATGCGATGGCGCCCAACGAGACTTCATCCACGGATACCATGATGGAAAGCCCCGCCTGGTTCAGCATGGCGTTGACAGATGTCCACACGGGACAGGTTTTCACCATCCAGGATTTCGAAGGCAAGGTCGTTTTGGTGGAAACCATGGCGGTGTGGTGCTCGAACTGTCTTCAGCAACAGACTCAGGTAAAGGCCCTGCACGGTCAGATTGGAGAACGCGATGATTTTATAAGCATAGGATTCGATATTGACCCAAATGAAGATATCACCAAGCTAAAGGATTTTGTGGATGGCCAGGGTTTTGACTGGCTTTATTCTGTTTCCCCAGCAGACGTCTCGCGTGAGATCGCGTCCCTGTATGGCGATCAGTTTCTCAACCCACCGTCCACGCCAATGCTCCTAATCGACCGCCACGGTGTGGTCCATCCTCTGCCATTTGGAATTAAAAGCGCTGACGAGCTTTTGAAATTCATTCAACCCTTTTTGGATGAAAGCATGTAAACCAATTCATCTTCATCAAGGGGCTAAGCCCCTTGATGAAGGAAGTCCGTAAACAACCATGGAAACAATCATTACATCCATATCACTCGGTTTATTAGCCACAACCAGCCCCTGCGTACTGCCTTTGTATCCGGGCTTCCTCGCTTATCTCAGCGGTGGACAGGAAGGTCTGCAAGGGAAACCTGGCCGTTACTTCCTTGGTTTTTTTGTCCTGGCAGGTGTACTGACCATGATGCTCACGCTGGGAGGGATGATTGCCCTGCTTTCCGTGTCGGTTGGCCAGGCGCTGGCTTTTGTCATCCCCATTGCGGACCTGATCATCATTCTATTCGGCAGCCTGTTGATTTTTAACATTAATCCCTTCAAGAAATTACCGCAGATCCAGGCTCCCTTATTGTCTCATCCATTTGCAAATGCATTCGTATATGGACTTTTATACGGACCGATAGCACTGCCTTGTTCAGGGCCACTGGTGGTCAGCATCTTCGCGCTTTCGCTCACGGTGGTAGACGCGCTCGGAAAATTGAGTATATTCTTCTGGTTTGGCATGGGATTTGGTGTTCCGCTATTATTGCTGTCCTTTCTTTCAGGAGCGGCTCAACGCTGGATCACTCGTCAATTTGCACTCCGTGCGCGCTCGATCAACCTGTTCAGTGGATTGTTGCTGCTGGGAATTGGGATTTACGATTTGACGATCAACTGGCCCTTGATCAGGGCATATCTCATATAAAACCTTTTATCCCGAGGATCTGTGATCTGATTTATGAGAATGAGAATCTTTCGCCGCTTCCGTAGCAGATGCTTGATCCGCCCCGATAAAGCGTGACAGTCCCCGCACCATGGACCTGCCATTGGCTGTCCATGTCCTTTAACATGCCGGTACATTCATCTATGCCAATTAAGGTTGTATCAGGCAGCAATCCCGTAAGTGGACCCGCCCACGCTTTGCCAAATTCATTATGATGAGGCAGCACGCACGCGTTGGGTATCAAATTCAAGCCGCGCAATAATTTCTTTTCGTGCGGATCGTAATAATGTTCGCATAATACCATCGCTCCTGCACTGCTGCCCGCGATCACCCCGCCTTGTTGATACACATCCAACACAGCCTGCCAGCAAACACTGTTGGCAAGAGTCTCTCCCAAATGGCGGGGAAAGCCTCCCGGTAAATAGATCAGGCGTGAGGTCCGAATGGAGGCGGCCAGGGAACGGTCGTTTGCGCTGGCAGCATCGATCACATCCACAGAAAAAACATTTTTTGAGCTGAGGCTTCTAAACCAGCGAATTCCATGATTCCCCGCCCTTTGATGATTATCATCCGGCACGGCGGCCGTGGGGATGATACAGATCGGCGCGTCCAACCCGCCCGCCAATTCGATGGCACGCGCATCCACCTCGGACATTTGCCCGCCAAACTCCGCGCCGCCTGCCAGCAGAAGATATCCCATTTATTGCTCAAACAATACGATCTTGTATCCCAGGGCAGTGAAAAACTTAAGTAAATAGGCCTCGGCATTCCTTTGCGCCTGCACAAGGATGCCATCTTCCAGCGCGGCTTTGTGGATCTCATCCTCCGCTGTCTGGCGGGCGAGGGTTTCAAGGTCAACATTAGCTTTGGTGAACAAGCCCGTCTCACGATCATAGACATATGATTTTTCATTATCAAGCGTTGCAATAAAAATCTCTACCGACGGCAAATGTACATACAGCACGCCGTCATCCAAACGCATATCAGCGGGTTGCAATTTTTCCATGTCAATACCTGCGATCACAACGCCGTGCGCCACAAACAATAATTTGTCCCCAAGAAAAAGGCTGAATGCACCCTGCCCAACCTCGGCGGTAATCACTTTTTCTACACTATACTGAATGGTCTCCAAACGAGCCAGTGCGCGAATCTCATTGATATACGTGACAGGGTCGGGTATGATCATGGGTGTGGGATTCATCAACTGTGAAACCTGGGTCTGCAGCGCTTCATTTGCCTGGTTAACCTGTTGGAATGGGGCCGTTACCGCCACTGCACTCTCCCGCACAGTCTGTACAATAAAATAAACACCAGCCGCCAACACCACTAAAATAAGGATGGACAAGATTGTGTTGAATGTGTTTTTCATTTTCGTCCTTTCCGCAGCTTGTTGCATAAACTACCAAATTTTTTGATATGAATGACGGGTAAATATTTTTCTGGATTTATTATTTATGCGGCACGCTGCAAAGCCTGTCTTATTATAGCAATATCATTATGATTGTGCGCATGGGTTCTTGAATGATGAAAAAAATCCTGCTCATGCTTTTCCTGGCTGCTTTTGGATGTTCGTTCCCAATGCAAGTGACTTTGGGGACTCATACACCGATTCCACCGTCCACACAGGTTCCTCTCATCCCGCCCGCATCGTCCCCACAGGGAGAGATTGGCACGAAACAAAATCCATTGATCCTCGCCCTGGCTCCTTCCACACGCCCCATCGATGAAACCATCGCGGCGGGAGAGTTGATTGATATATATATCAAGAACCGGACAGGCTATCAGATTGTTTCTGTGATCCCTTCTTCCGAGCAAAGACTGGTGGATGCGTTTGCACAAGGTAATGCACATATTGGGTCGCTCTCGCCGTATGCCTATCTGCTTGCGCGTGAAAACGACTCGGTCACTGCCCTGCTGGCAGGGATGCATAACGGCAGTACTTTCTATGGTGCGCAAATCATCGCCAACCGCGAAAATAATTTCACGTCGTATTATGACGAGGCTCGCGGCGAAAACACAACGGACGCCGCCAGCGCCTTGAAACAATTGGAGGAAAAGAAAGCCTGCTGGAGCGATGAAATCTCACCGTCAGGGTATGTGGTGCCGTTCGGATTGCTGAACCAGATTGGGGTCCAAATCGGAAGCGGGGCATTCCTTGCAGGTCAGCCCAGCGTGGTGCGCGCCGTCTACGTGGATGATATCTGCGATTTCGGCGCAACCTTCATCGACGCACGCGATATGCCTGTGCTCGAAGCGGACTATGCCGATGTGAAGGATAAAGTGATCGTCCTTTGGCGAATCCCCAATATTATTCCCTATGAGAATATTTCGATGGCAAATTCCCTGCCCATTGAAATGCGCCGCGTGATCCAGCGTGCGTTCATCGACCTGATGCTCACCCCCGAAGGCAAAGCCGCCATGCAGACCGTCTACGGCATCGATGAACTGCAGGTTGTGGAGGATGCCGCGTATGCAGAATTCGCTGCATATGTGAAGGCTTCGAGGCTGGACTTGTTGAACTTGATAAAATAATTATTACTTGAAAAACATTCCCCAGGCTGCCAACAGGCTGAAAATAAGAAGCACGACGCCAAAACCCGTAACGATCTCGCGCGATTCGCGCTGATCGGACAAAGTCACTTCGGGAGGGATGCCCATCAACGTCCAGCGCACGCCGGCAAACCAGGTAAAGATCACGCCGCCGAGCAGACCGCCCACATGTCCCCAATTATCGATGCCGGGCGATAAACCGATGAATAAATTGATGACAATGATGAAAACCGTGTTGCCAATTGCCTTGCGCGCCTGACTGCCGAACAACTCGCGGTTCTGATAAAAGAAGATCCCCTGCGCCCCGATCAGCGCAAACACAGCCGTGGATGCGCCGACTGAATATCCGTTTTCACCGGTTAAAAGGAAGGAAAATACATTCCCGGCAAATCCGCCAAGGAAATACAGCAGCGCAAACCTGCCATGCCCAAGCTGCCTTTCCATAAAAGTGCCGATGGATAAGAGCGCATACATGTTAAAGAAGATATGCGGAATGGAACCATGCAGGAAAAGGGGCGTAATAAAGCGCCATAATTCCCCCGCGCGGATGGCGGTATTGAACCGCGCGCCATAGACCTCGAGCCAGTCAATTTGAGAAACGGCATATCCCCAGATCGCCACGCTTGCCATCTGTAAAAGATAAACAAATACAGTAAAGCCGATCAGGGCATAGGTGACTGCGGGCAGGCCGGAGGGCAAAGCCACACGAACTGTCTGGGCTGCAGGACCAGGTTCAAGGTTCGGGGATGATGCAGGAGGTTGGTTCACAAACTCACCTGGCGATGTTGTACGCGTAAATGTTCGGCTGAAATAATGGCGCTCACCTTTCCCACGGTATCATCCAAATGAAAATCATGATTGACGATTACATAATCGAAGGCTGCAATGCGCTGCAATTCCTTGCGCGCCGTGGCAATGCGCAGCGATAAAGAATCAACTGTTTCGGTCTTGCGTTCGCGCAAACGACGTTCAAGCTCATCTTCACTTTCACAGGTAATAAAAATCAGCAAAGCCTCGGGGGCGATTTTTCGGACGCTTTCCGCGCCCTGCACATCGAGACGCATGACCACATCCTGGCCGCTTGCAAGCGCTTCACGCACCTGCGCCTTCGGAATGCCCTTGTAATCGCCGTACACGATTGCATATTCGATCAATTTATTTTGATCGATCATGCGTGCAAATTCATCCTTCGAGACAAATAAATAATCCCTGCCATGGACCTCGTTCTCACGCCTTTCACGCGTAGTGGCGGTCACCACGAAGTGAAATGGAAAACCGCGTTCTATCATGCGCTGCACGATGGAATCCTTTCCAACGCCAGATGGGCCTGATATGACGATTAACAGTGGATGGGGTTTGCGAAGTTCGAATGTATTGGGCATGCCTGTATTTTACCAAAGAGCACCGGCCGTTTCCTGCTTGTCCCGGCCTGAGTCGGGTTAAAATGGATGTATGCCCACCTATGACTTTGTCTGCAATGCCTGCGAAAAACGCTTTGACGTATTCATGACCTTCAGCGAATATGGGAACAAACCCGTGAATTGTGCATACTGTGGAAGTGACAAAGTCCGCCGCCGCATGACTAGGGTGCGGATTGCCAGGTCCGATGAAAGCCGCCTTGAATCTGCGGCGAATGATTTTTCCGGCTTGGAAGGCCTTGAAGATGACCCCAGGGTGCTTGGGCAGATGATGCGCAAACTGGGCGGCGAAATGGGCGAAGACTTGCCAGCAGAATTTGACGAAGTGGTGGATCGGCTGGAATCGGGTCAAAGCCCTGAAGAAATTGAAGCTGTCCTGCCAGATCTGGGCGGTGACAGCATTAGCGACGAATAAAACCCGATGGAAAGAAGTATTGCCGTATAAAACAAAATCAATCTGCGCCTACTCCAACGAGATCAACCCCGTGCGAATGGCAAACTTGACCAACTCGGTGCGCGAGTGCATATTGAGCTTATTCATAATGCGTTCACGATGACGCGCAATCGTCTTGTGACTCAAGTTTAGTTTTTCGCCGATCTCATAATTACTCAGACCCTGCGCGACCATTTCCAGCACCCCGCGTTCACGGGCGCTCAATGCTTCCAGCCCCACTGCCTGCCCTTCTTCAGGTTTCTCTGGCAATGGCAATTCGATCAAGTGTTGATAATCTTCCAACAGCCAGCGCGCCAATGCAGGCTGTAAATAAATATGCCCTTTGGCTACCGTATGGATGGCTTGCACCAACTCATCGGAAGCCGCTTGTTTGGTGAGATAGCCGGATGCGCCCGCTTCCAGCATTTTCATAAAATAAAATTTGTCTTCATGCACTGTCAGAGCCAGAACTGTAACTTGCGGCCACTTTTCTTTTAATTGTCGTGTCGCTTCCAGTCCGTCCATCTCTGGCATGGAGATGTCCATAATAATAATGTCGGGGCGCGTCTCCAACGCGAGCGTGATGGCTTCCTGCCCATTGCTTGCTTCGGCAACCACTTCAAAATCAGGCTGCGTTTGTAAAAAAGATTTCAAGCCTGTGCGGATCACTTGATGATCATCTACCAGCATAAGACGGATGTTGGTCATATCAAATCTCCTGATGGATTGGAATATGCACACAGATGGTTGTGCCGTGCTTCGCTTCAGAACGGACCTCGAACCTGCCCCCGACCGACTCGGCTCTTTCTTTCATCCCAGCCAAACCCCAGCCGCGCGGCGCAATAAATTTCTCTTCAGGATCAAAACCAATCCCTTTATCTGATATTTCCAGTTTAATTTCCTGTGAAAGATAGCTTAAGCGAATAACAGCTTTATTTGATTTTGCGTGACGGGCAATATTTGTTATGGATTCCTGCGCAATACGAAAGAGGACTGTTTCTGCAAGCGAGTCGTTACGGTGTGGCTCCCCATCCGTTTTAAATTCGATTTTCAGACCAAGCCGCGGACCGTCCCTATCTGCCATGAATTGTAAAGCGGGTAAAAGGCCGAGGTCATCCAAATGAGCGGGGCGCAGATCGTAGACCATCTGGTGCATACCTTGAGACATTTGTTTCCCAAGTTCCTGCAACCTTGCAAGAATGGGCGCGGCTTTGGAGCGGGTTCCAGTAACTTGTTTCAGTGTGCCAAGATCGAGCGTGAAGGCTGTCAGCGTTTGCGCCATTTCATCGTGAAGTTCGCGCGCGATGCGGGAGCGTTCTTCCTCCTGCGCGCGCACAATATGACGTAACAGATCGCGGCGCATGATCTCATGTTGTTCAAGGGCTTCGAGGCGCGCTTGCTGGGCGGCGGTGAATTGCGCTTGTCTTTCATTTTCCAAAAATTGAATGGCTCGAAACAAATTCCATGTGATGATGATGGCGGCAAAGGTGCGCAGGGCTTGAATGGGCAAGCCTGTCATTTGTGTAAAGGCTTCGGCGTTGATCAGACTGGCTGTCAGGGTATCCATTCTAGGAACGGCAAGGTGTGTGACGCTGTACAGGGCGAAGCCTAAAGCCGTCCAGTTGAGATGGGTATCCAGCGGTCGGCGCGCATCTGCTTTGGCTCTGTTCGCGCGAGCTCGAAGACCGAGGGAAGCGATGGCGGCGCCGGGAACTGCCAGTAGATAACGAACCAGCCCGCCCGTCGTCTGAAGCGGGGTGATATCGCCCTGGTAAAAAGCGTAGAGTACGTCAATCAGGACGAGCGGGAGATAGGGCGGCAGGGTTGCCAATCCAAAAAAAATGAAAGGGCTGAAATGTTTGCGCGCAACTTGAAAAGCTTGCCAGCCATAAAACCAGAGCGTAACATAGGTAAGCGCCAGCCATATCAGGCGGAACCAGGTTGTCCATTCGGGCAGGTTTCCGTGTAGTTCTTCATTTTGCAGGGCGAAAATTTCCAGCCATTCATGGATGCCATGCAAAAGTCCAAAGACGGACAGGGGTAGGAGCAGCCGTTTTTGTTCGAGGGAGGGGGTGCGGCTTGCTTCCAAAATCAAAATCAAGCCCATGCTGAAAAAAGCCAGCCCATAAATAAAATAGATGACAAATAAGGTTTCAAAACTCATGGCAGTTTGATTGTACAGCGGGTATCCCAATAAAATAAGGCTATTTTCATCATGGATTAATAATGACTTGTGTCACTGTTGGTGTTTCAGTACCAAAGTAGAATAAAGGATATTGGGTTATAATACCCAACAATAAGAGAAACTACCCAATAGGAGAAGAATGTCATGAAAAAGTTGTTTGTACTCGTTTCACTGCTCGTGCTGGCTTTGCTGGTATTGAGCGCTTGCGGCGCGGCGACGACGGAAAAACCGGCCCCCACGGAAGCGCCTGTTGTTACCGAAGCCCCGACTGAGGCGCCCACTGTCCTGAGCGGCGATCCCATCAATGGTGGTCTTCTCTACAATGACTGGATGAGCGGACTGGGTGTGGATGTCCCCGCCACTGACCAGCCTTTGTGGGCTACCCAAACCACCAATACCCGCACCGGCAAGGATACCTGGCGCTGTAAGGAATGCCACGGCTGGGATTATCTTGGCAGGGACGGCGCATACGGAAAAGGTTCCCATGCGACTGGTTTCGTCGGCGTGTGGCAGGTGGCTGGCTCTGATCCCAAAGAAATTCTCGCCGCGCTAAAAGGCTCCACCAATCCCGACCACGATTTCTCTGCGGTGATGGATGATCAGGCGCTGACCGATATTGCGCTCTTCCTGAGCGAAACCGCGTTCGATTCCGCCTCGTTCATCGACGCGGACAAAAAAGCGGTTGGCGGCAACCTGGAAAACGGCAAGACTGTCTATGGCCAGAACTGCGCCTCCTGTCATGGCGCCGATGGCACGGCTTTGAACTTTGGCACTGCGGACGCGCCCATGTATGTGGGTCCCAAATCGCTGGATAATCCGTGGGAAGTTGTCCACAAAGCCGCCTATGGTATTCCTGAAGAAATGCCTGCATTGGCGAACGTCACCATGGAAACACAGGATTACATTGACCTGCTGGCTTACGCTCAGACTCTTCCGGTTGCCAGCCCGGCGGTTTCTTTGGGCGGACGTTTGTACGACAACTGGATCAAGGAAACCGGCGCGGCGGCTATGACCGAAAACCAGCCGCTGTGGGCCACCCAGACTACCAATGAACGCGCTGGCAACGACACCTGGCGTTGTAAAGAATGCCACGGCTGGGATTACCTCGGTGTAGATGGCCGCTATGGTTCCGGCTCGCACCAGACCGGCTTCGCGGGCGTCTTTGCCTCCAAAGACAAGCCTGCCGAAGAATTGCTGGCTGCCCTCAAGGGCGAGAATCACGACTTCTCCAGCGTGATGAGCGATGAGCAACTAAACGCAACGGTTGCCTTCCTTCAGCAATTGCAGGACCTGAAACCCTACATCAACGACGACAAGACCGTCAACGGCGACCTGGAAAAGGGCAAAGCCCTCTACGAAGCCAGTTGCGCTGCCTGTCACGGCGCAGATGGCAAGACGCTGGACTTCGACGATGGCGAAGCCGTGGAATTCGTTGGGACTCTTGCGGCGGACAACCCATGGGAAATCTTCAACAAGGTTGCCTATGGACAACCGGCCGCGCCAGCCATGCCTGTGGGTATCAGCCTGGGCTGGGCTTGGCAAGATATCGCCGACCTCCTGGCTTATCTCCAGACTTTGCCCATCAAGTAATTTTCGCCGGCTTTGATTGCAACACAGACCGCTCCTTCCTTCATGGTCTTCAAGCCTCGTTAAACAACTCACTGATTTGTAATATGTGGGGCGCATTTTGAAAATGCGCCCCACTTTCTTTGTCCCTGAGATTTGTACATTTCATATTTTTTCTTCGTGTCGAATGCAGTAAAACTGTA
>CAZEGE010000047.1:0-23603 GCA_964511765.1 uncultured Anaerolinea sp. | reverse complement strand
CCGTTTTGCAGGGCGTCGACTCCAATTACAAGACCGACCTCTTCACAGGCTCGCTGGACGTGCTGCGTTCGCTTACCGGTCACAGCGAAAAAGAAATGCTCGATAATTTCACGCCCTATCGCGTCATCTGCGACCACACCCGCTCCGCCGCCTTCCTCATCGCCGACGGCGTCGTGCCTGGCAACGGCGGGCGCAACTACGTCACGCGCATGATCATCCGCCGCGCCGCGCGCTTCGGCACCAAGATCGGACTCAAAGAACCGTTCCTCGCCAGAGTTGCCGAAGCTGTGATCGCGGAATATGGCGGTTTTTATCCCGAACTGGAAAAGAACAAGGCGACCATTCTCGATAACCTGACCCGCGAGGAAATCCGCTTCGCACGCACGGTGGAAGCTGGCACGGCTCATTTGGAGAATCTACTCTCAGAGCTTCGCGGCTCGAAATCCAAAATCCTCGACGGTCACAAAGCCTTCGACCTGTACGCCACCTACGGCCTGCCCTTTGAAATCTCGCGTGACATTGCCCGCGAAGGTGGTCTCGATATTGATGAAGCCGGCTTCAATGCCGCAAAAGAAGTGCACAGCAAGGCCTCCGGCGGCGGCAAGGCCATGGGCAAACTCGGCGGCGAAGATTCGGAATTCTTCGCGAATATCTTGAAAGACCTGCAAAAGAAGAAAAAACTTGGCGCGAATGGCGTTGAATATGACCCATATAATAGTCCGCGCGTGGAAGGTGAAGTGCTGGCCTTGATCGTCAACGGCGAGTCTGTTGAATCCGCATCCCTCGACGACGTGGTCGAAGTCATCCTGCCGAAGACCGGTTTCTATATCGAATCTGGCGGTCAGGTGAATGATGAAGGTTACATCCGTTCCCTCACCCTGCCCTCTCCCAAAGGGAGAGGGGGACTCCCTTCCCCCGAGGGGGGAAGGGTTGGGGATGAGGGGGGCTGGCAAATCGAAGTCACTGCCGTGCGCCGTGCCGCGGCGGGTACGATCACGCACATCGGACAGGTCATCTCTGGGCATCCCATAGTGGGCGACAAAGCCATCGCCGAAGTGGACATGGCGCGCCGTCACAATATCATGCGCAATCACACAGCCACGCACCTGCTGCATAAAGCGCTGCACCAAGTGCTCGGCGACCATGCCCGTCAGGCGGGCTCCTTGGTCGCGCCTACACATCTGCGCTTCGACTTCACCCAACCCGATGCGATGACTCCCGAACAAATTGAACGGGTCGAGCAGATGGTCAACGAAGCGATTGCGGAGGATATGCCGGTTAACAAGGAAACCAAGTCCCTCGACCAAGCCAAGCAGGAAGGCGCGATGGCGCTCTTTGGCGAGAAGTACGGCGAGACCGTCCGTACGATTTCGATTTTAGAGTCCAACGTTTCTGACGTTGGCAATAAATATTCCTACGAACTCTGCGGCGGCACGCACTTGGACCGCACCTCCGACATCGGCGCGTTCCTTATCGTCAGCGAAGGTTCGGCAGCGGCAGGCATCCGCCGCATCGAAGCGGTCACTGGCCGTGGCGCGTACGAGCTCATCAACAAGCGTTTCAAGACCCTCAAACAAACCGCCGGCGCATTGAAATCCTCTGTCGAAGAAGTGCCTGCCAAAGTTGACGCATTACAGGATGAAGTTTCCGAACTCAAGAAGGAACTTGCGAATCTTCGCATTCAATCGGCGCTGTCAGCCTTCAACCTGCAGCTTTCAAATATACAAACGGTGAAGGGAGTAAATGTCCTGGCGGTTGAAATCCCCCATGCAAATGTGGATACCCTGCGTGCGCTCACCGATAAATTCCGCGAGAAATATCCCAAGGCCGGCGCGGCTGTCCTCGTCACAGGAACAACCGTCATCGCGGTGGTGACCGAGGACCTGGTCAAGCAGGGCATGAAGGCCGGCGACCTGATCACAGGCATCGGAGGCAAAGGCGGCGGACGTCCCAACCTGGCGCAGGGCAGCTTGCCGGATGGGAATGTCAGCGAGATGATGGTGAAGGTTGCTAAAGCAGTCGAAGAGAAGTTGAAATTAAGTTAATCCGTAACCGTTATTAAGAAAACAAAAGCTCCCCATTCATAAGAAATGGGGAGCTTTTGTTTTTCCTTCGCTGTATTTTCCTTGAATTTCGATTTCCCATTCTCCCATCATGCTTGAAAAACAATTCTTCCATCCACCATGGTCATCACGGCTTTTGCCGTCCTGATATCTTGCGGTTGCAATGCGAACAGATCATGCGAGAACATGACCATGTCGGCCAGATAACCCGCCTTGATCTGTCCCTTTTCGTTTTCCTTGAATTCAGCGTAGGCCGCCTCGCGTGTATAGCCGAGGATGATTTCTTCCAGGGTTAAGCGTTGGTCCGGGTCGTTGGGATTCCATTTCTCGCGGTTCATGCCCACATGCAGGTTGACCATTGGATCGTAAGCTGCAACCGGCCAGTCGCTGCCCAAAGCGATATTGCTGCCCGTATTTTTTATGTCCCGCCAGGCAAATGAAAGCGGCCAGCGCTGCTCGCCAACACGCGACGGCCAGACATCGTCTTCTGAAATACTGAAGGGCGCATGGCTGGTCTGCATGGACGGGAGCGCTCCGAGTTGTTGGAAGCGCGGAATGTCATCTCGATGAATGACCTCGATATGTTCGACGCGATGACGGCTGTCCCGCTTCCCATTCATCCTTTGAACTGCTTCGTACCCATCCAGCACCCGCCTCACCGCGCCATCCCCGCAGCAGTGGACGAAGATCTGCAGTCCCATTTTGTCGCATAAAGCCGCCATGCGGGTGAAATGTTCAAGCGAATAAATGCCCTCAGGCTTGGCGTGCGGGTTATCTGCGTAGGGTTCGATGTTGAGCGCCGTGTAGGATTCCCACACCCCATCCATGAAGAATTTGACTGCTCCGCCGCGCGCGAATTCACCCTGAACCTTCGCCATTTCGGCGGCTTCTTTGACCATTTCATCGGTTGTATCCGGCTTGACCCAATACGGGACATATACGCGCAGGGTAAGTTCGCCAGTGTCCTCCAACGCGGCATAAACCATCATCTCTGCCATGTCGCCATTCATATTATGGACGCTGGTCACGCCGCTTGCGTTGATCTTTGCGATGGCCTGTTTGAGCAGCTCGCGTTTGCGCGAGTCACTTGGCTCGGGGATCAGGTCCGCCACGAGGTTTGTGGCCGTCTCGCGCAGCTCGCCGGTGGCGAGTCCGTTTTCATCGCGGACGATCACGCCATTGCCGGGCGCCTGTTTGCCAGACTGTAAAATTCCGGCCATTTCCAGCGCTTTTGTATTAGCCCATGACGTGTGGCTGTCATAGGCATTGATGATCACAGATCTGTCAGCCAGGATTGCATCCAGCTCGTGCCGGGTTGATGCAATATTGTACTTAATGCCGTGTCCCTCGATCCAAGCGCTGGTTTTATTTTCAGCGGCGAATATTTGCAGGACTTGTTTTAAATCTTCGAGATTTTTTACATCCGTTAACTGTGCGCCGCCCATTGAAATTGCCCCCCATAGTAAATGAAAATGCGAGTCGATGAAGCCGGGCGTGACTGTGCGTCCCATCCCGTCAATCACTTGCGTGAATGGATCCAGGTGGTTTTTTACCTCTTCATTTGTCCCCGCAAAGATGATGCGGTTTCCTTTTACAGCGACAGCTTCTGCCAGTGGTTTTTCCTCATTGCTGGTGAAGACCTTTGCATTCTCGATTACAAAATCCGCCTTGGTGGGCATGTCTCTCTCCTTTGAGCGTGTGTGGGTCCGAATATACATAAGAAAAGCAGGCAGGTCAAGACAAATCTTTCGTTTATAATGAGGGGACTTATGGGTAAAACAAAAGTTGTCGTTGCCATGTCAGGCGGCGTGGATTCATCAGTAGCGGCGGCTTTGCTCAAACAGCAGGGCTATGAGGTGACCGGCATGATGCTTCGTCTGTGGTCCGAGCCGGGCAGGGAGGATACCAATCGCTGCTGCACTCCCGATTCGATGGCGCAGGCGCGGCGTGTTGCAGGCATCCTTGATATTCCGTTCTATGTGATTGACGCAAAGGAAATCTTTCGCGAAACCGTCGTGCAATATTTTCTCGATGGGTACGCGCGCGGCGAAACGCCCAATCCTTGTCTAATATGTAATCGTCAAATCCGCTGGACCTTTCTTTTGAATCATGCGCTCGCATTGGGCGCAGAGTGTATGGCGACCGGGCATTATGTCAGAATTCAGCAGGCGGAGGATGGAAAACAAAGGTTGCTTCGCGCAGCGGATCACTCGAAGGATCAATCTTATGTTTTGCATGTCCTGACCCAGGATAAACTTGCCCATGCGCTTTTTCCTGTGGGGGAGTATCCCAAGCCCGAGATACGGCGCCTCGCTTCCGACTTTGGCCTGCCGACCGCTTCGAGAGCGGATTCTCAGGACTTGTGTTTTCTCGCTGGCGAAGATTATCGTAATTTCCTGCAGCGTAATGCCGCCGAGATGCTCAAACCGGGCGTCATTGAAAACCGTGCGGGTGAAATCATCGGTCAACACAACGGACTGGCCAACTACACGATCGGGCAAAGAAAAGGACTTGGAGTTGGATCGTCTGTCCCGCTTTTTGTGATTACGAAAAATTCAGCGCGCAATGCGCTTGTGGTTGGCACGCAAGCTGAACTCGGCGTGACCGAGATCATGGCAAGCGATGTCAACTGGTTGAGCGGGCAGGCGCCGCGTGAACCATTTCGCGCGGAGGTGAAGATTCGGTATACGGCGAAAGAGGTCGAGGCGCTGGTCAGCCCGTTGGAAGGGGATCAGGTATCGGTTAAGTTTGAGGCGCCGGTGCGGGATGCCACAGCCGGCCAGGCGGCGGTATTCTATCAAGGTGAGGTGATGATCGGTGGCGGGATCATCACCTAATATAATAACTAGCGTGTAGCCAATTAATGGAGTGAAGAGTATTTCAACGATCATTCTTCACCAGGAGAGGATTTTCCATGAACTATCGCATTGAATCACTGATGTCTGCCCGTCTTTTTGTTGTGCCTCAATTTGCGGGTGAGCGCGTGTACTTTTTGAGCAATCTTTCCGGGCATTTGAGTTTGTATGCCATGTTTTACGGCGGCAGCGTGCCGGAACCGCTCTTGCTCTCGAATATTGCCTTGCAGAATCCGCATTTGATCGATGGACGTTCCTTTTATGCGTTTCCCGAATTGGACAGGATCCTTGTGATGGTCGACAAGGACGGCGATGAAAATTATCAGCCCATGTTGATCCCGTTGGACGGCGGCTTCCCCGAGCCGGCCTTCAATAATTTCTTTGCGAAGTATCGCGTCCATCTCGGTGAATGTGACCGCGACAAGGCAGTCGTCTATTTGCTGGCTGAGCGACGCGATAAGCCGGTGAATGAAACCTATCGCGGCGACTTGAAGACCGGCAAACTGACAAAGATTGTACAAAGCGAATGGAGCTTTGATGTCTCGGCGCACAGTCGTGACCATTCCAAACTTTTACTTGGCACCGGTTACGCCATGGGCGATGGCGTTCTGTATTCGTGGGTCAGGGGCAAACAAACATTGCTTTACGGCAAGCCGTTGAAAGAGCGCAAGCCGGGCGAACAGGTCCCGCTAAATGGACTCGGTAGAGCTGTATTTTCACCGAGCGGAAAAGGCGCGCTTGTCACCAGCGCAGTCTTCGAGGATACTTTCAGTCTGGGGTATATCGGTCTCAAAAAACCCGGCGTTATGCTTCCAGTCAGATTGAAGAACACAGCCCATACGGGTGTGGGTGAAATGGAGAATATTGTTCACATGAAGGACAATCATTATCTCGTCACCTTTGACATTGATGGCTGCTCCTGGGCGTACGAAGGCGTCTTTGACGAGGCGAGACTCCTCATGAATCTCAAACATGTTTTGGTGGGACAGGAGCCATTCGACGGCGGTATGTTGGAGCATATGGACTACGACCATGCGGAGGATATCTTCACATTTTCATTTTCCACTGCCACCTCGCCGACTCAAATTTATTCCATTGAAGGTGCGAAGCGCAGCGATCTTTTCCTGCACACCAATGAAAAAATACTTGGCATTTCAGACGCACATCTCTCGAAAGGCGAGGATGCGTCATTCGTCTCGCATGACGGGTTGCGCGTTTCAGCGCGTTTGTATCTGCCCGCCAAATCACTGGGATTCAAGGGACCTCGTCCTCTGGTCTATTACATTCACGGCGGTCCCCAGGGACAGGAGCGCCCCGACTTTGCCTGGTTCTCAATGCCATTGATCCAATTTATGACTTTACGCGGGTTTGCCGTCTTCGTTCCGAACGTGCGCGGTTCCACGGGTTACGGTCTTTCCTATGCCAAACACGTGGACCGTGATTGGGGTGGACAGGATCGGCTCGACCATGTCCACGCGATGACAAAGGTCCTGCCGAGGGATGGGCGTGTGGATGTGAAACGGGCGGCTGTGGTTGGCCGTTCCTATGGCGGTTATATGACCTTGATGCAAGCCGGCATGCATCCTGATTTGTGGAAGGCCTCCTGCGATATGTTTGGTCCGTACGATTTGTTGACTTTCTCCGAACGCATACCCGAAACCTGGAAGCCATATTTCAAAATAGCGATTGGCGACTCGGCGGTACCCAAGGAAAAAACTTTTCTAATTGAACGGTCGCCTAAAACCCATCTCTCGAACATGAAAGCCCCGATGCTTGTGATTCAAGGCCGAAACGATCCGCGCGTGGTTGCGACGGAGTCGGAGGACCTGGTCAAACAATTGCGGGCGAAAGGCAAACGCCTGGAATTGCTGATCTTTGAAGATGAGGGCCATGATGTTTTAAAGTATGAAAACCGCGTGACCTGCTACAATGCCATTACTGATTTCTTTGCGAAATACCTGAGTCCATAAAATGACCTTCCCCATAGTTTTGTTTGGATCGATCATTGCTGTTTTACTTGGTGTGTTGTTCCACCTCCTGCGCGGGGGAGGTGGGTGGCGTCTGTTTTTATATATCGGGTTAAGCGCTCTTGGTTTCACGCTTGGGCAGTGGGTCAGCCTGTATAGCGGCTGGAAATTGTATCTGTTCGGCGCGCTGGATATTGGCATGGGGGTGATTGGAAGCATGGTGATCTTGATCCTTGGCGAGTGGCTGAGTCGGATCGAAGTACAGAAAAAAAACGGTGTATAATCTGCGCCCGTTGGGAATAAACCGCGAAGGATGCCGATAATATCTGCCGCATGATTGCAAATCATTTTGATAATATTATCCTAAACGGCGGCGAAGGGTCCCTGCTCGAAAGTACGGGACCTTCGTTCGCGAAAAGCAACCTCTCAGATCCCACCGATCGCCCTTGAGAGAACGACTTGTTTTTTTTGAGATGGATATAAAAATTTGAAAGTGAGTGAAGAATATGGAAATTTTGAAGAACTTGATTGATATTTTCCTGCATTTGGATGAATATCTGTCCAGCATCATTACCGCCTACGGCACATGGACCTATGCTATTTTGTTTATCGTTATCTTTATCGAGACCGGCCTGGTGATCATGCCTTTCCTGCCCGGCGATTCGCTTTTGTTTGCTGCAGGCACGTTTGCAGCCCTGGGTTCGTTGAATATTTGGCTGCTGGTCGGTTTGTTAATTGGGGCGGCATTCCTGGGGGATACGGTCAACTACTTCATCGGTCATTATCTGGGTGAACGCGCCTACAATATCAAATGGATCAAGAAGGAATATTTCGATAAGACCCACGCTTTTTTTGAAAAGCATGGCGGCAAGGCCATCTTCCTGGCCAGATTTGTTCCCATCGTCCGTACGTTTGCGCCTTTTGTGGCCGGCATTGGCAAGATGACTTACGGTTATTTCATCACCTACAATATCGTTGGCGGCGCGGTCTGGGTTCTGCTCTTCACATTCACCGGGTATTTGTTCGGCAATATTCCCTTTGTGAAGAAAAATTTCGAATATGTGATCATCGTAATTATTTTGGTCTCTGTTCTGCCGATGCTCTATGAGTGGCTGAAGTCAAGAAATAAAAAAGACGTCCATCCAGAAGTGGAAATTAGCGAAAGCTGATGGATCATTATGAAAAGGTTTGCAATTCTATTCGCTATATTTCTGGCCGCCGTCATTTTTCTGGCTGATCTGGGATATATGGAGGTCGAAATAAGAATCCTGAATATGTTCCCATTTGGCGACAAGATCGTACATTTTTTACTGATTGGAATTCTTGACTTTCTGATTACCGCAAGTTTGATACAGACGCTTCCCTCCCGCAGCCCGATCTGGGTTGCGGTTTCTGTGGCTTTTTTTCTCGCCGTGGTATTCACCATCGAAGAAGCCTCCCAGGGATCAATCCATGGACGTTACGCTTCATGGAAGGATTTGTTTGCGAACTACACGGGGATCATATTTTTTGGTTTTATGGCGTGGTTCTTAAATAGGAAACCGAAGTCATAAAGCCCCCGTTTTCGAGAATTGGACGTGACTGCCACCTTCAAGGTGGTTGTCTCTTTTTTTAGGCATCAGCACCGCATGTTTTCGCTGTGATTGCTGATCGAGTCCTGCTTCCCTCCTTAGGGTGGTATTTCTCGGCTTTCAGGCTTAAAAGGCCGATCTAAACATAGAATTGGACGGGATTACCCTAAAAAGGCGATATGCTTTTCTTGTTTTTCTTGTATAATGAATGTGTTATTTTTCTGCCGTAAATTTAGCCAGCAATTTGCGTTTGAGTTCCACCCATGGTTGTTGGGATTGGAATCCGTAACAAAAGATTTGGTTGATATCGAATTCGATGTAAGGAGAGAAATATGCGACGAGGTCGAACTCTGATTTTTGTACTTCTGATCGTCATCATCGGGTTGGCGGTAGGTTTTGTGGCCATCCGCCAATTTTTACTTACACAGCAAAGTACAGAACAACCTGTGTATGTTGATGTTTATTACGCCGCTCAAAACATTCCACAGGGAGGCAATATTACAGAAGCAGTGCTTGGGACGATGAGGATTCCCCAGGAGAACGTGGTTGCAGTCATGTTTACACGGGATGAGCTGGCCGGGTTGATCAGCAACAAGGTGGCCAAGTTCCCGCTCGATCAAGGCGTTGTCATTACCGAACCCATGGTCAATGACGCGTCCGCAGCGGTTCCCATCTCTGGGCCGCAATGGGCTTCATTGATTCCGCCGGGTATGACGGCCATTTCTATACCGACCAGCCGCCTCGCCATATCGGCGTATGCGATCAATGACGGCGCTCACGTAAATATTAATGCCTGTTTCCTGTTTGTCGATGTGGACCCCGCCTTCCAATCAATTTTGCCTAACCTGACCGGTTCTCTGACAGGTACGGGTTTTGTGCCGGACGCTCTGCCGGTTCTTTCTCTTGACGCGAGCGCTTCCGGTACCCCGCAAGGCAGGTTGGAATTGGACCCGTCCGTTCAACAGCCGTTTTATCTGGTTCCGTCTGAGGCACAACGCCCCAGGATTGTTTGTCAAATGCTGCTCCAGGATGTTGTGGTCATGAAACTGGGTAATTTCCCCCTTACACCGACATCGGCCACCAATCCGCAAGCAGCTGATGCGCAGGCCCAACAGCAGCCCTCGGCTCCTGACATCATCACTCTGATAGTAACACCACAAGACTCGATTACACTTTCCTATTTAATATATACCAACGCACAGGTTTCAATGACTTTGAGGAATCCAACGGATCTGGCCCGCCAGGCAACCGAAGCCTCCACCCTGCAATTCCTGCTTAGTCAGTACAATATTCCCATTCCTGCAAAACTTCCTTATGCAATGCAGCCGGCTTTTGGTGATGGCGCGAATAATACAATTCCATTTGCTCCCCCATTTTTACCAAACGATACAGTGACAGTACCTGCTCAATAGGGATGAATGCCTTCAGGAATGGACGTAATTTAATATGGCTTTAGATAAGATTCGAGTGCTTATCGTTGATGATATTGCAGAGACTCGCGAGAACGTCCGCAAATTGTTGCAGTTTGAGTCTGATGTGGATGTTGCCGGTGTTGCGAGATCGGGCAGGGAGGGGATTCAACTTGCACAGGAGTTGGATCCGGATGTCGTGTTGATGGATATCAACATGCCGGACGTGGATGGAATTGCCGCTACACAAGAGATACGTAAAAATTCGCCCTATATCCAGATTGTGATTTTGTCGGTACAGGGCGACCAGAACTATATGCGGCAGGCCATGCTCGCAGGTGCTCGCGACTTCCTGATAAAACCCCCAATGGGAGATGAGTTAATTTCCGCGGTTCGCCGTGCAGGGGAGATGGCGCAAATCGAGCGGGCTAAAAATGCAAAGCAGCAATATTCTGCCAATCCAACCTTGGGCGGAGCAATATCGATGTCAGCCTTTGCTCCTGCCTCAAAGGGAAAAATAATCACCGTATATAGCCCCAAAGGCGGAACGGGCTGTACTACCATCGCCGTAAACCTGGCCATCGCATTACACAATGAAGATACCCGCGCTGTGCTTGTCGATGCAAATTTACAATTCGGCGATGTTGCTGTTTTTATGAACGAACATGGGAAGAATACAATTATCGAATTAGCGCCTCGTGTGGATGAGCTTGAACCGGATGTGGTGGAAGAGATATTAATAAAGCATGAGGCTTCAGGGGTGAGGATTCTGGCTGCGCCGCAGCGTCCTGAACTGGCGGAGAAGGTTTCAGCCGAGCAATTCACAAAAGTATTGCAATTCCTGCAACGAATGTATTCATATGTTGTGGTTGACACCTCTCCCATTTTGACGGATGTGATTCTTTCCACAATTGACATCAGCGATGTGATCGTATTGGTAACTACTCAGGAAATCCCTGCGATTAAGAATGCGCGCCTGTTCCTTGATTTGTTGCAAACCATGGGGATTGGCAGGGAGCATGCTGTTTTTGTCATGAACCGATATGACAAACGAATTGCCATTACACCTGAGCGTGTGAGTGAAAATCTCAAGCATGAAGTTTCGGTCACCATACCATTTGATGAAAAGGTGGTTATTACAGCAGTAAATCGTGGAGTGCCGTTCATGCTGGATAACAAAGCGCAGCCGGTGGGAAGAGGTATTCTTTCATTGGCGGAAGTAGTCCGTGCGCGGCTAAATGTATTGGAAGCAGAGAGTGGCGCATCTGTTAAACGTTAAGGAGTATTACTATGTCGTTGCTTCGACGTATTGAACATGGTCAAGAGGGCGGTGAGCAGGAGGGCGGAGTTTCTTCCCCTGCGCCACGTCCATCCGGAGGCGGTGGACAGGTTGGGTCGGGAGGTGGAAGCGATTCCTCCCGCCTTTCATCGTTACAAGCCAGGCGGGTTAGTGCACCGATTGCATCGCCGCAAGCCGGGTCATATTTTGATCTGAAGACACGCGTTCAAAATAAACTGCTCGCGGAAATCGACCCATCGATGGATATTTCACGGACCGAGGAGGTCCGCCGGACCATCCAAAATTTGTTTGAGCAGATTTTATTGGAAGAAAATATTGTTCTTTCAAGGCCTGAACGCGCCCGATTGTTCGAGCAGATTGCCGCTGAAATACTTGGGCTGGGTCCATTACAGTCATTGCTGGAAGATGACACAATCACTGAAATTATGGTAAACGGCCCCAAAAATGTCTATATCGAGCGAAAAGGGAAACTTCATCGTGTGCCGGTGACTTTCGAGAGCAATGAGCATGTGATGCGCATTATTGATCGGATTGTTGCCCCGCTGGGCCGTCGAATCGATGAATCCAGCCCTTATGTTGACGCACGCTTGCAGGACGGCTCTCGTGTCAATGCTGTTATTCCTCCAATTTCTCTTGTGGGCCCGGTTTTGACAATTCGTAAATTTTCGAAGAACCCAATTTCTGTTGAGCAAATGGTGCAGTTTGGCTCTATTACCAATGAGGCGGTTCAATTTCTTAAGGCGTGTGTTGAAGCACGCTTGAATATTATTATTTCTGGCGGCACAGGTTCCGGGAAGACAACTTTATTGAATGTGCTTTCAGGTTTTATTCCATCGGATGAGCGTATTCTAACCATTGAAAATGCTGCAGAACTTCAGCTGCGCCAGGAACATGTGGTTACACTTGAATCCCGCCCTCCTAATATTGAGGGACGCGGTGAAATTACGATTCGGGATCTTGTCATTAATGCTCTTCGTATGCGCCCTGAGCGCATTATTGTGGGTGAGTGCCGTGGCGGGGAAACATTGGATATGTTGCAGGCAATGAATACAGGTCATGACGGCTCCATGACGACCGCGCATGCGAATGCCCCGCGCGATGCGCTCTCGCGCATCGAAACCATGTGTCTTATGGCAGGGATGGACCTGCCCATTAAAGCTATTCGTGAGCAGATGGCAAGCGCTGTAGATTTGATCTGTCAACAGGAGCGCATGCGGGATGGCACACGTAAAATCACGACCATTACTGAAATTAGCGGCATGGAAGGCGATGTCATTACCATGACGGATATTTTCGTCTACGAACAAACAGGTGTGGAAAATGGCCGGATTATGGGCCGTCTCCGCCCCACGGGTCTGCGGCCAAAATTTATGGATAAGATCGAAACAGCAGGGATTCACCTGCCCCCATCCATTTTTGGCATTGGTGAACGCCGCAAATATTAAGGCGTAGCGAATGACACTTGTTTTGATCTGTTCTTGAAATATTGCTGAGAAGGAACAACATGACCTGGATTATTATCATCGGCGGTTTAATTATCATCATTTTATTGATTGTGGGTATTGTTGTTTCATCAAATAGTGAACGCTCGCTGGTTGAGCAACGACTTGGTCAATACCTGGATGAAGATAATCAAGGTATGGAGCATGAATCCCAGCGTTCTATTATTACTGACTGGGTTTCCAAACGAGTTGAAAAAACGTCTTATGGAGATCGTATTGCTCGTGATCTTGCTCGGGCGGATTTAAAATTCAAGGTTGCTGAATATTTTATATTAATTGCGGTTAGTACATTATTGGGGGGCCTGCTGACATGGTTCATCGGGAATCGTCATCCCATCTCGGCATTGATCGGACTGATCGCCGGTGCTTTTGCGCCTCGTATGTACGTCAAAAGACAGCAAAAGCAGCGCTTACAAAAATTCAATGATCAATTATCGGATATGCTTAACCTGATGGTAAATGGTTTGCGCGCTGGATACTCGACCATGCAGGCCATGGAGGCCATTAGTAAGGAATTGCCTGCCCCCATCTGTGATGAATTTCGACGGGTCGTTCAGGAAATGCAGATCGGTATTACGATGGAAACTGCTCTTGAAAATTTACTTCGCAGGATACCGAGCGATGATTTGGATTTTGTGATTACCGCTATCAATGTTCAACGCGAAGTTGGCGGGAATCTTTCCGAGATATTGGATAATATTTCCTTTACCATTCGCGAACGGGTCCGTATTAAAGGCGAGGTGCGCGTATTGACGTCGCAAGTTCGCACATCAGGTTCCGTGCTTTCTTTGATCCCATTTTTTCTTACACTTATTTTGTGGTTTCTCAACCCGGAATATTTGATGTCTGCTACGCAGGGCGGCCCGCTCTGTACTGCAGCGATTATTTGTACTGTACTTGGTTTGATTGGCTCCAGCTACTTTATCATGATGCATATTGCGGATATTGAGGTCTGACATGACAATTGGTATTGGCATCTTCGTGGGTGTTTTGATTTTGGGCGGAGCCATTTTGCTTGTGATTGTAGGCATACGCTTTTCCCGTCAAAGCCAGCAGGATGAATTCGACCCGGTTATGACCCGCCTCGCAGAAGCAACACAGCGGGGCGAATCGGTTTCTCTTGAGGATGTTGAACTGCAACAACCCTTTATGGAGCGCGTTATCGTTCCCATCATAAAAAGACTTGGTGAAATTTCCACAAAATTTACACCTCAAAGGCTTTTGCAGGAGACGACACATAAACTTGAATTGGCTGGCAATCCCGGCCGCATTGACGCTTCAACTTTTCTGGCAACTCGTTTTGTAGGCGCCGCCATCTTTGGCGGTCTCTTGCTATTGATTTCATCTCTTCCTACGGTAAACTGGCCCTTCGGAAGGGTTGTTCTGGTTGTCGGTATATTTACTGCTTTAGGTTTTTTCTTTCCGCAGTTATGGTTGCAGAGCCGTATTAATGGTCGTCAAAATGAAGTGCGCAAAGCGATGCCGGATGCACTTGACCTGTTGACGATCTGCGTGGAGGCAGGCCTGGGGTTTGATGCGGCCATGTCGAAGGTCAGTGAAAAATGGGAAAACGAACTTTCGATCATGTTTGGGCGATGTATTCGTGAAATCCAGCTTGGCAAAACACAGCGCGAGGCTTTACGCGACATGTCTGATCGCCTCGGCCTCCCTGAGTTGACCAGTTTTGTTGCGGCTGTAATCCAAAGCCAGAGCCTGGGTGTAAGTTTGGCCAAGGTTTTGCGTATTCAATCTGACCAAATGCGCATGAAGCGCCGCCAGCGCGCTGAAGAGGAAGCTCATAAGGCGCCCGTGAAGATGATCATCCCCATGGCGCTGCTCACCTTTCCATCCATCATGATTATTCTCATGGCTCCTGCTGCGTTCCAAATTGCAGGCGCGTTCGGATCGTTTATTGGTAAGTAATCTCCAAAAATAGCTGCCGCGTTATTTGAAGAGGCAGATTTGACAACCTGGAAATATACTTTATATCATTCCCTGTGGGGTATGCTTGATTTGTTATTTCCGCCTGAATGTGGGGGATGCGGCAGGGTCGGTTCGCGCTGGTGCGTTGACTGCCAAAGGCGGGTAAATGTTTTGAATGGATTTCTTTGCGATATATGCGGTCTACCGCGCGATCAGGCGGGTGTGTGTGATGCCTGCCTGGCAGACAGACCTCATTTCCGTGCATTAAGAGCATGGGCCGTTTTTGATGATCCCGTACAGACAGCACTGCATAGATTGAAATATCGACGCGATATTTCAATGGGCGACTCGCTTGCGTTGCAGATGGTGACATTCGTGAAGAATTTGAATTGGCAGATTGATATGATTGTGCCGATCCCGTTGGGGAGACAAAGACTAAAAGAAAGAGGATATAATCAGGTAGGAATGATCGCAAAACCGCTTGCGCTGGCGTTAAATATTCGATACGCGCCAAATGAGTTAGTGCGCCGAAAAGAGACGCGCTCCCAGGTGGGGTTGACCAGGGCGGAGCGCAAGGCAAATATGCATCAAGCATTTCAAGCGGGGGCAGGCGTGATTGGGAAAACCATTCTCGTGATGGATGATGTTTCTACAACAGGCTCAACTTTGTCGTCCAGCGCTGAAACGTTATCTTCATCTGGCGCCAGGGACGTATATGCCTTGACAGTCGCGCGCGCATTGCCTCATCATGGTTTGAAGCATGTGTAGCGTTTTGTGTTTGTGACTTAACATCCCAAAAAGGAGGACCGATGTCCAACAAAGTGGAAGTTCAGACACGCAACATCCGTTTGACTGAAAAGATCGAAGAGTACGTTAATAAGAAAGCCGGCAATCTGGACCATTATCTGCCGGCCATCGATGAAGCGCGCGTGGAGCTTACTCATCATAAAGCCGCACGCGATGCCAAAGATCGCAATGTGGCGCAGATCACCATTTTTGGAAAAGGTTTTACCCTGCGCACGGAAGAGCGAGCGGATGAGGCTCTCGCCGCCTTTGATCAGGCATTGGATAATTTACAGCGTCAGATCGAAAGATATAAGGGAAAACATTATCGAGGCCGCGGAGATGGGCGTTCTGCGGCGGAAGTGGCGGATGATGTTATTGACGAGGAGACTGGCGAACTTTCCCCCCTGTTTGCCCGCAGGAAGAAATTTGCGCTATATCCGATGAGCGAGGATGAAGCCGTGGTGCAGATGCGAAATCTGGGGCACGACAACTTCTTCATCTTTTATAATGCGGAGACAAGCAAGATCAATGTGCTGTATCGCAGGCGCAATGGAAGCTATGGATTGATCGAGCCTGAGCTTGGCTGAGTGAGTTGAATGAAAAGCTGGATTGAGAAACCTCAATCCAACTTTTTTGTTTGACTTATTCTTAATTCCATCAACAAAAAACAAAGCCCAAGAATGATCCATGCAAGGATTTGATTTTGTCTGATGCCGTTGGCGGTCAGGAGGCTGTCTCCGCGGAATGCATCGATGATGAGTTGCGAAGACGCCGTCAGCGCGGCGAAAGTGAGGAAGAGCATGCCTGGGTGCGGGCTCTGTTTTTTGAGCCAGAGCAGGCCAAAGATTAAGAGCGAGGCGAGCGCCTCGTAGATTTGGGTCGGATGGCGCATGGCATTCCATAATTCAATTCCCCAGGGTACATCTGTCTCTTTCCCAAATGACGTGCCAGCCGCGAGGTGACTTAATCCCAATCCGATGGCGAGTATGGCGAAGAAAGGTGTCAGCGCGTCAAGTGTGTACCAGAGTTTTAAGTTGCGCCGCTGACCGTAAATGAATGAGACGATGAAGGCGGCTGTAATTGCGCCAGGCGGGTCGAAGACGTTTGGATTGATGGAGAGGATGCCGAGCGGGCTTTTGATGAAGGCGGAGATGTTTTGCAAAACAAATGAGATCCGCCCGCCGACGATGAAGGCGATGAGACCGTAGAAAGCCACGTTGTTGAGATCATCTTTGCTGATGTCGTAACGTTTGGCGCGTTTTTCAGCGAGGGCGAGGCCGATCCATGCGGCAATTACGAGCAGGATCAGATGGCGCGGAGGCGCGAAGAAATTGCGAAATATAGTGAGCATCTTATCTTAGAATTTCTTCAATGCGGGTGCGGAGGAGCGCTTCGGACATGGGGCCTCCTATGACGACTTCGGTGATGATACCGTAGCGATTGATGAAATATGATGAGGGCAGTGAGTGGATCTGGTATGCCTTTCCTACTTCTCCGGTTTCGTCAAGCAGAATTGGGAAGGTGAGGTTGTATTCTTCTGCAAATGGGACAACTGCAAACGGATCATCTTGATAAGTCATGTCAACCGCCAGGACAATGAAATTCTGGTCCTTGTATTCATCGTACATTTTTTGAAGGGTGGGCATTTCTGCGCGGCAGGGCGGACACCAGGTCGCCCAGAGATTGACAAGCACTGCCTGTCCTTTTAGGTCAGAAAGTGTATATGGATTACCTGAGGGGGTCTTGAGCGTGAAATCGGGCGCAGCAAAGCCCGTCTGGGGGGCGGGAACCTTGCCAGATGTGGATGTGCCTGTGGCATCTGCTGAGATCGCAATCCACGACGCGCCCGCGATGAGCACAAGGATGTAAAGGATGATGCGCTGGGTTTGGGTCATGGTATCTGGTTTTATTTATCCTTGATGATGATTAAATAACAACGGCACTGATGCACTTTTGGAAGTAAAATAGATAATAATCCTTTTTTCTGTAGGTTTGACCTGATCGTTTCTTACTATGTTTTTTCCTGATTCGACTTTCATTGGCATTGACCCGACCTTCGGGCACAAATCCTTCACTTACGCTGCATTGGATAAGGATTTGAATCTCCTTGCACTTGCCGACGGTGAGCTGGAAGATGTAACCGTGTTCATTGCAGGGCAGCAGTCTGCGACGGTTGCGGTAAATGCTCCTGCGGGAGTCAATCTGGGCCTGGTGCGTGAGAAGTTGAAGAGAACAATGTCTACGCCTCATCAAATCCGCGGTGCGGAATTTCGTGTGGCCGAGTTTGAACTTCGCGAACGGGGCATATCTGTTTCAGGCACACCCGCAAGCGTGGGGGCATCTCCCGCCTGGATGCAGCTGGGCTTTGAGTTATATCGCAAATTGGAGGAGTTGGGTTTCAAAAAATACCCTGCAGGAAAAGCGCCGTATCAAATATTGGAGACTCATCCACATGCCTGTTTTTGTGTCTTGGCTGGCGGGGTGCCGCTTCCCAAGCCTTCGCTAGAGGGAAAGCTGCAAAGGCAATTAATCCTTTACGAGCGCGGCCTCCGCATCAAGGACCCGATGGAGTTTTTTGAAGAGATCACGCGCTATAAAATGACGAAAGGAATCTGGCCCACCGAATTGTTGTATCCACCTGAACAACTCGATGCGTTGGTTGCGGCATATACTGCCTGGTTGGCTGTCCACAAACAGGAACATACCCGATCCGTGGGGGATGAGCAGGAAGGACTGATAGTATTGCCAGATAAAGAATTGAAGGAAAAATACTAAGCAACGGCGGATTTTCTCTTACTCATCGTCCCTGTTGGTGTGTTCCACGAGAATTTCTTCGATCTTCCCGATACGTTGAAGCCAATCTTCAATCTTCAATCTCCAATTCCGCCTTGAGGTTGACGCGGTAATCCAATTCGCTTCTCAGACGGTCCTTGGAATCCTGTCTATTCTGACTCATCATAATGACGGGCGCCTGAATCGCAGCCAGCATGGAGAGAAATAGGTTTAGGAGGATGATAGGATACGGATCCCCTTTTTTGAATTCACGAATGGAAACCCGGTCGGCAAGCACCTTGCGTTCTTCTGCGTCCAACAATTCGAAAATGGGAACTTCATTGAAAAAATTGGGATCGACCATGATAACAACCTCCTTGGCTAAATTTCTCAAAGCATATCATCGTTTGGTAAAATAGAGGTCAACCTTTTTCATAGGACTTAATTATGACTGCCGACTTGCAAGTACGCGCGATCGACACACTTCGCTTTCTTTCTGCAGATGCGGTTCAGAAGGCAAACTCAGGCCATCCTGGCTTACCGATGGGTGCGGCGGCGATGGCTTATACGATCTGGGCACGCCACCTGCGACATAACCCACGCAACCCCAAATGGGCGGGCCGTGACCGTTTCATTCTATCGGGCGGGCATGGATCCATGCTTTTATACTCTTTGCTGCATCTAACGGGCTACGATCTTTCGCTCGATGAATTGAAAAATTTCCGTCAGTGGGGAAGCATCACGCCCGGCCACCCTGAATATGGATTGACGCCTGGCGTCGAAGTAACCACAGGTCCGCTGGGACAGGGGTTTGCCAACGGCGTGGGCATGGCAATTGCAGCTTCGCATCTCGCCTCGACCTTCAACCAGCAAGGTCATAAAATAATCGATCCTTTTATCTATGCCATTGTCACCGATGGCGACCTGATGGAAGGCGTTGCTTCTGAAGCTGCCTCGCTTGCAGGACATTTATCCCTCGGAAGATTGATCTATCTATACGATGATAATCATATTTCGATAGACGGCTCGACAGATTTGTCATTCACTGAGGACCGCGCAGCGCGTTTCCAGGCTTACGGCTGGCAGGTCCTGCATGTGGAAGATGGCAATGATGTGGAAGCGATTGACAAGGCCATGCAGGAAGCGAAATCCGATCCGCGGCCTTCATTGATTGTTTGCCGCACGATCATTGGCTTCGGTGCGCCGAACAAGCAGGGCACATCCAAGGCGCATGGCGAGCCGCTTGGCGACGAAGAACTCAACGCTGCGAAGGATAATTTGGGCTGGCCCAAAGAACCGCGCTTCTTTATCCCTGACGATGTGCTTGCTTTTTACCGCAAGGCAGTTGACCGCGGACGTGAACTTGAATCTGACTGGAAAATGAAATTTGATGAATACAAGCGCCTGTATCCTGTGCAAGGCGCCGAATTGCAGCGCCGTTTGAATGGTGAACTGCCGCAAGGCTGGGAATCCGCTTTGCCAACCTTCCCTGCAGATGCGAAGGGGATGGCAACTCGTGCGGCTTCAGGAAAAACGATCAATGCAATTGCAGCGAGACTCCCGGAACTCATCGGCGGCTCTGCGGATTTGGCTCCCTCCAACAACACAAAAATCGACGGAAGCCCTGACTTCCAAAAAGATTCATATCAGGGACGCAATTTTCACTTTGGGGTGCGCGAACATGCCATGGGAGCGGCCTTGAATGGCATGGCTGTATTTGGCGGCGTGATCCCTTACGGTGGCACCTTCCTCGTATTTGCAGATTATATGCGGCCTGCGATTCGTCT
This sequence comes from uncultured Anaerolinea sp., assembly GCA_964511765.1. Lineage (GTDB taxonomy): Bacteria > Chloroflexota > Anaerolineae > Anaerolineales > Villigracilaceae > Villigracilis. Next base: position 3,668 of record CAZEGE010000047.1, on the reverse strand, counting down.
TTCAGCGTTGTCGCATTATCCATCCATTTTTATTTATACCCATGATAGTGTTGGGCTTGGCGAAGACGGCCCCACCCATCAGCCCATTGAACACCTGACTTCATTGAGAATTATTCCAAACCTTGTGGTCATCCGTCCTGCGGATGCGAATGAGACGGCACAGGCATGGAAGGTTGCCATCGAACGTCGTCACGGGCCGACAGTGCTGGCGCTTACCCGTCAAGCCGTGCCGACCTTGGAATCACCTGCTTTGGTGGAAAAAGGCGCCTATATACTCAAGGATTTTGGCAAACCTGAAGTCATCTTAATGGCATCAGGCTCGGAAGTGAGTCTGATTCTTGAAGCCGCGCAAAAACTGGCAGATGAAGGCAGGGGCGTGCGGGTGGTTTCCTTCCCAAGTTGGGAACTATTCGATAAACAGGATGAAGCCTATCGCGAGTCTGTGTTGCCGAAAAACAACCAGAAGAGACTCGCTGTCGAAGCGGGGGTAGGCCTCGGCTGGGAAAGATACGCAAAGTCCATTATCAGCATTGAACGTTATGGCGCATCCGCTCCCGCCAAAATCATCTTTGAAAAGCTTGGTTTCACGGTTGAGAATGTAATTGCGAAAGCGAAGGAACTTTAATGAAAATAGCAGTAGGCTGTGACCATGCAGGCTTTCCATTGAAAGGTGTTGTGGTCGAATCTGTGAAGGCCGCGGGCCACGAAGTGATAGACGTGGGCACGTACAGCGCGGATGCAGTGGACTTCCCGGATTTTACAAAAAAAGTCGGCGAGAAGATTCAATCGGGCGAAGCCGAGCGCGGAGTTTTAATCTGCGGCTCTGGAATTGGCGCGGCGATTGCGGCAAATAAAATGAAGGGCGTTTATGCCTCGATCTGCCATGATACCTATTCCGCTGCGCAGGGCGTGATGCACGATGCGATGAATGTGTTGTGCATGGGCGGGCGCGTGATTGGTCCTGAATTGGTGAAAGTGCTTGTGTCCGCATTCTTAAGCGCGCGTTATGTCGGCGATGACGAAGGCGGAGAAAGACTTTCGAGGCGGGTAAATAAGATTAAGGCAATCGAGCAGGGTCAATAATTTGTAATGTGTAATTTGTAAATGAATTACGCTTTCCGGTATGAATTCCAAGGAGTTTATTTAATTATCATGTCTGAATCTATAAGGAAACTTACATCCCTCGGCCAATCCCTCTGGTACGATAACATCCAAAGAAAACTCCTCGAGAGCGGAGAACTTAAAGCCATGATCGACCGTGGCGATATTCGCGGCGTGACCTCCAACCCGACCATCTTTCAAAATGCAATTGCGAAGACAAAGGATTACGATGCCGCCTTGATTCCGCTGGCCTGGGCAGGCTGGGATGCGGAGAAAACCTTTTGGAAGCTTGCCATTGAAGATATTCAACAGGCCTGCGATCTCTTTCGCCCGCTTTATGATGAAACCAAATGCGGTGACGGATACGTGAGTTTGGAAGTCAGCCCGTATCTTGCAAACGATACTGAAGGCACGATCAAGCAGGCAAAGGAACTTTGGGGGCGTGTTAACCGCCCCAACCTCATGGTCAAGATTCCTGCCACCAAAGAAGGCATTCCCGCGATCCGTCAGGCGATTGCGGCGGGAATCAATGTCAATGTCACGCTTATCTTTGCGTTGGATCGTTACGCCGCTGTGATGGACGCCTACCTTGCGGGGCTTGAAGATCGCGTGGCCGAAAACCTTCCCATTCAACAGATTGCTTCGGTGGCCTCCTTTTTTGTATCGCGTGTGGATGTCAAGATTGATTTGCGTATTCCCAAAGATTCACCTCTGCGCGGCAGGGCGGCAATTGCCAATGCAAAGTTTGCCTATGCTGCCTTTGAATCTGTTTTTACATCGCCGCGTTTTGAAACCTTAAAGACTCGCTTCAGCGCCCGTTCGCAACGTCCGCTTTGGGCTTCCACCGGCACGAAAGATCCACAATATTCCGATACTCTTTACGTTGACTCCCTGATCGGTCCCGATACGGTCAATACTGTTCCGCCCGCCACGCTGGATGCCTTCCGCGATCACGGGGATGCAGTTCCCACCATTACTAGCGGACTCGAAGAGGCGCAAACGCTTTTTCCTGACCTGGAAGTGCTGGGTGTTTCGATGAGCACCGTTACAAAAGAATTGGAGGACGAGGGGGTGAAGTCCTTTGCATCTGCATTCAAGACCCTGCTTGATGCAATCGAGGATAGACGAAAGAATGCCCTCGCTTCGATCAAGCCGTTGGCTGATTCTGTTTCCAAACGTTTATCTCAACTGGAACTGGATTCTGTCCCTGCCCGTTTATGGGCGCAGGACCCAACCCTCTGGGCAGACGATGCCGCAGGCCAGGCCGAGGTCAAAATCCGCCTGGGCTGGCTCAACTCCATTGACGATGCCCGCAAGAGGCTAGATGGATATTTGTCCTTTGCCAAACAGGTCCACGACGAAGGCATAGATCGCGTGCTCGTGATCGGTATGGGCGGCTCGTCCTTGACGGCGGAGGTATTTAGTTGCCTGCTCGCCGCCGCAAATATCGAGGCGAAATTATCCCTTGCCATTCTTGATTCAACCGACCCACTGCAGGTCAAACTTGCCATCGAACAATACCCGCCTGATAAAGCCTTGTATATTGTCGCCAGCAAATCGGGCGGCACGGCTGAACTGATGGCGGCATTTGATTATCTTTGGCAATTAAGCGGGGGAAACGGTTCGCGTTTTGTTGCCATTACTGACGCCGGCACGTCCCTGGAGACCCTCGCCAGAGAACGCGGCTTTAGAAAAGTATTCAATCCCGATTCAAACGTCGGCGGCCGCTTCTCGGCCTTGACCGATTTTGGCCTTGTCCCTGCCGCCTTGCTTGGTATGGATATCGAAAAACTTTTGGCTTCCGCTGACAGGATCAGGAAAGTTTCAAAGTCAACTTACAGTGCCGGTTTTGCATTGGGCGCTTTACTTGCCGAGTCTGCTCTCGCGGGCAGGGACAAGCTGACGGTCGTGGCTGATGCGCCTGTGTCAGCATTGGCAGGTTGGATCGAGCAGGTAGTCGCTGAATCGAGCGGCAAGCATGGTAAGGGAATCCTGCCGGTGGTTTTGGAACCGTTGGGTGCGCCTGATGTTTATGGGGAAGACCGCTTGTTTGTGTATTTGCGTCAAGGCGGTGAATTGGACACAGGTATTTCTGCATTGAAGCAGGCCGGCTTCCCTGTCATCGAATTCCCGATTGCAAGCCCGTATGATGCGGGCGCGGAGTTCTTCAGATGGGAGATCGCGATATCGGTGGCTTGTCATATTTTGGGAATCAACACCTTCGACCAGCCCGACGTGCAGGACAGCAAACTGCGCACGATTGCCAAGATCAAGGATTTTCAACAGACTGGCAAACTTGCCGAGCTGGATTTGGTGAATGTAAAGGATGCGAAACCTGCGTTGGGTAAATTTATTTCAAGCGCAAAGGCTGGCGACCCTTCGACGGGCTCAGGGCAGGGTTTCTTCACGATCAATGCCTACCTGCCGCGCAATAATGAAATGATTGATGTGATCCAAAAACTGCGGGTTGCGATACGCGACAGGACAAAATGCGCCGTCACTGCCGGTTTTGGCCCGCGCTTCCAGCATTCGACAGGTCAGTTCCACAAAGGCGGACCGAACAAGGG